>CALRVU010000182.1:0-6488 GCA_943371685.1 Bordetella parapertussis
TGGCGTGACGCCAGGCCGGCACCTCGACCCGACCGTCCTCCAGCAAGGGCGGGTTGTCGGCGGTGTGCTCATCCGACCACAGGCCCAGGGCGGTGGCGTCTTCGACGCTGACCTTGCGGGTGTGGGTGACTTGCTGCAGCGCCAGCGCCAGGGCGTCGGCGTCGGACGGGTCGAGCGGCACGCGGTGCCACTGGTCGCGCTGGTCGCACCAGTCGGACAAGGTGATGTCGCTGCGGCGGGTGTTGATGGGCAGCAGATCGAGCGAGGGCAGCTCGCGGCCGTCCCATGACAGCTCGACCGGGCACATGGTGGTGCGGCCGGGCGTGGCGGGCAGGATGCGCCGGCCGGCATCGGCAAAGAAGATCGCGTTGATCAGTTCGCTCTTGCCGCGCGAGAACTCGGCCACGAAAGCCACGACCAGCTTGTCGGTCATCAGCCGCCGGCGCAGGGCGGCCGAAGCCGCCGCCGTGTTGGGCTCCAGCAGGTCGCTCTGGGACAGGAACTGCTCGAGCCGGGCGATCTGGGCCTCCAGCGCCAGCCGCCAATCGGCCAGGGCGTCCAGGGCAGGAACGAGCGAGGGCTGGAGATCCAGGCGCTGGGTGGGGGTGGCGGTTTTGGGCATCACGATAGGCCGAGATGCTAGCGCGAAAAGGTGATTGCGGGGGTCGGCCGACGGCAAGCTGGCGCGAATCACAACATCCGGCGCAGGCCTCAGCGGCGCTGGCAGGCCGTGCAGTAGTAGGTGGCCCGTTGTGCCTGCACGATGCGCTCGATCGCGCCGCCGCAGCGGGGGCATGGCTCGCCGCCCCGGCCATAGACCCGGGCCTGACCCTGGTACTGGCCGACGCTGCCGTGCGCGTCGCGAAAGTCGCGCAGCGTGGATCCGCCGGCAGCCACCGCCTGCCCCAGCACCATGCGCAGCGCCGACAACAGCCGCGCCGCCCGCGCGGGCCCGATGCGACTGCAGGGCGTGCGCGGATCAATGCCCGCCTCGAACAGGGCGTCATTGGCGTAGATGTTGCCCGCACCGACGATGATGTCGCCCGCCAGCAGCGCCTGCTTGATGGCCACTTTGCGGTCCTTGAGGGCCGCATGGAACTGCTGGGCGGTGTAGCTCAGGTCGAAGGGTTCGGCGCCCAGCCGGGACAGCAGCTTGGCCGCCGGGTCGGCCCCCAGAGAAGATGACCAGACCACGGCGCCAAAGCGGCGCGGATCGGTCAGGCGCAGCGTGCCCTGGTCCGTCACCAGCTCGACATGGTCGTGCTTGCCGGCCGGCGCCAGGGCCGAGCCAAAGGCCAGTGAGCCCGACATGCCCAGATGCCAGAGCAGGCCCCCACCCATTCCGCCGCCCGCCTCCATGGCGGCTGCCTGCAGCGGCAACCACAAGTATTTGCCGCGCCTGAGGAACTCGCCGGCCGTGGCGCCCACCAAGGCATCAGGGTCGACGCCCAGCGGCCAACGCAAGGGTTTGCCCATGCGCAAGCCCAGCACGCGTGCACCGGCCACGCCGCTGACGCTGCGACGGGTGACTTCGACCTCGGGGAGTTCAGGCATGAGCGGCATTATCAGCAGCAACATGAGCTTGACGGCCCAACACTAGAATCAACCGGCCTTTGGAGAAGAGATGAAGCTCAGCCCCGCCATTGCGGCACCGCACCGCCGATCGATTGCAGGGCCAGCCACGCGGGCCCGACCGGTCGCGGCGGCCGTCCTGACCGCCTGGCTCAGCCTGGCTGCCCATGCCCAGTCGGCTGCCCCTGAGCCCGCCGCTGCACCCGCGCCGGCCGTCGTCACCGCGCCGCCTGTGGCCACCCCGGCCGAGCCGATCTTGAACTCGCCGCTGGATGCGCCGATGTTCTATCAGCTGCTGATCGGCGAGATGGAGGCCCAGGCCGGCCGCCAGGGCAATGCCTTTGAAGTGCTGCTTGACGCGGCCCGGCGCACCCGTGACGGCGTGGTGTTCCAGCGTGCGATCGAATTGGCCGTGCAGGGTCGTTCGGGTGAACGTGCCCTGGCGGCGGCGCAAGCCTGGCGCAGCACCCTGCCCAATTCCAGCGAGGCCGTGCGCACGCAAGTCCAGCTGCTGGTGGCGCTGGAGCGGCTGGACGAGCTGCCGGAACCCCTGCGCCTGCTGATCGAGCAAGTCCCGGCGGCAGAGCGCGCCAGCGTCATTGCCGGCCTGCCCCGGTTCCTGGCGGGCGCACGCGACAAGGCCAAGGCCCTGGCCATTGCCGAAACGACCTTGAGCCCCTTCCTCGTCCCGGCCGCCACCCGACCAGCGTCCCGGACGGCCCTCGGTCGCCTGGCGCTGGCAGCCAATCAACCCGAAAAAGCGCTGGTCTGGATGAAGCAGGCCCGGGTCGACGACCCCGTTGCGGCCGGGCCTGTTCTGCTGGCCCTCGATCTGATGGCCAGCTCGCCAGACGCTGAAGCCCATGTGCTGGACTATCTGTCCCGCCCCGAGGCACTGGTGCCGCTGCGCCTGGCTTATGTGCAGGCGCTGGACCAGAAGCAGCGCATCGGCGAGGCCGTCCAGCAGCTGCGGATTGCCCTGGCCGCACAGGCCGACAGCCCGCAGGCCTGGCTGACCCTGGGCGCCTATCTGGTGGATCTGCAGGAGCCGCGAGAGGCCATCGGCGCGATTCAGCAGTACCTCAAGCGCGCAGAGACACCCGAGGCACAAGCCGCCGAAGCGGCGGCTGCGCCTGCCGAGGACGACGACCGCGAAGACCGCAGCCAGCGCCGCACCGACTACGCATGGATGCTGCTGGCCCAGGCCCATGAGCAGCTGGGCCAGACGCAGGAGGCCCTGCGCTGGATGGACAGGATCGAACCCAGCCGGCTCGATTTGAGCCTGCTGAGCCGCCGCGCCAATCTGCTGGCCCGTCTGGGCCAGATCGACGCGGCCCGCAGCCTGGTGCGCGAGGCGCCTGCACGGGACAACCCAGGCGCCCGCGCTCGCCTGCTGGCCGAGGCGCAGGTGCTGCGCGAGGGCCGGCGCCTGCAGGCGGCCTATGACCTGCTGCTGCGAGCCGTGCGCGAGGATCCCGACGACAGTGGCGCGATCTATGAGCTGGCCATGGTCGCGGAGCAATTGGCGCGACACGACGACATGGAGGCCTTGCTGCGCCGGGTCATGACACTGAAGCCCGACGATGCACATGCCTACAACGCACTGGGCTACTCGCTGGCTGAGCGCAATGTTCGCCTGTCGGAAGCCGAGGCCCTGGTGCGCCGCGCCGCCGAACTGGCACCGGACGATCCCTTCATCAAGGACAGCCTGGGATGGGTCGCTTTTCGGCAAGGTGATCTGGTGACCGCGCAACGCTTGCTGGATGAGTCTTACAAGGCCCGGCCGCATGCCGAGGTCGCGGCGCACCTGGGCGAGGTCCTGTGGCTTCGCGGTGAACGCGACGCAGCCATGCGCATCTGGCGCGAAGGGCGGGACCGCGCCGCCGACAACGAGGTGCTGCGCGCCACCCTGCGCCGCCTGAAGGTCAGCCTTTGAGCGCTCGCGCCTCCGCCTTGTCTGTGCCAGCAGCGAGCGTCTTGCACCCTCCCGGCGCGCCATGGCCTGGCCGACGGGCGCTGAGCCTGTGGATGCTGGCGGGCCTGGTGGGTTGCGCCGGCCTGCCCAAGCCGCCTCCCGATCAAGGCCTGCTGACGGGGCGGCTGGTGATCCGCGTCGAGGCCAGCGCAGGCGCAGCGGCCCAGACCCACAGCGCAGGATTCGAGCTTTCCGGCCATGCAGCGCAAGGCCGCCTGAAGCTGCTCAGCCCGCTCGGCACCGCCATCGCCGAGGCACGCTGGGCCGGCGGCCGGGCCGAGCTGGATCAAGGCGATGCGGTGCGGCCGTTTGAAAGCCTTGACGCCCTGACCGAAGCGGCACTTGGCGAGGCCCTGCCCCTGGCGGCATTGTTCGACTGGCTGACGGGACAGCCCTGGCCGGGTGCGCCCAGCCGAACCACCGAACTCGGCTTTGCACAACTGGGCTGGCTCATCGATGTGTCGGCACTGGCCACCGACGGCTTGCTGCAGGCGCAGCGGCAGGCTTCGCCCGTCGTGGCCCTGAAGATCCGGCTGGACCGCTGAGCGCCCCGATCTCGCCAATCACCAGAACCCACCCATTGCCGATCAAGCCGACATGCCATCGCCCGCTCTGAAAGCCCTGTACGACCTGCCTGCGCCGGCCAAGCTGAACCTCTTTCTGCATGTGATCGGACGCCGACCCGACGGCTATCACCTGCTGCAATCGCTGTTCATCCTGATCGACTGGGCCGACACGCTGCACCTGGAGGTCCGGACCGATGGACAGATCCGGCGCCATGACCTGGGCCCCGCCCTGCCCGAGGAGGACCTGTGCCTGAAGGCAGCACGGCGGCTGCAGGCCGCCAGCGGCTGTTTGCTGGGCGTGGACATTTCCATCGACAAGCAGGTGCCCTGGGGTGCCGGCATGGGCGGCGGCAGCTCGGATGCCGCCACAGTGCTGCTGGGCCTCAATCAACTGTGGCAACTCGGCTGGAGCCGCGAACGGCTGCTGGCGCTGGGCGCCACCCTGGGTGCGGATGTGCCTTTCTTCATCGGCGGCCAGAACGCGTTCGTTGAAGGCATCGGAGAAATCCTCACCCCGGTTGACCTGCCTTGCGAGGACTGGGCGGTGCTCAAACCTGCGGCCTCGATCGCCACGCCTGAAATTTTTTCAAGTCCTTTGCTGACACGCGATACAAAGCCTGCTACAGTAGCGGGCTTACTTGCTGAGATCTCAGCGACGCGAAAAACGCGACAGGCCAGACTGACCGAGTCAGTTGAAGCAGAAACGTTTTACGGTCGCAATGACTTGCAGCCAGCAGCCGAAGCCTTGTGCCCGGATGTGCTGAATGCAGTCAGGTGGATGAAGCAACAGTTTGGCAACAGCCGAATGACGGGATCTGGCAGTGCAGTGTTCGCAAACGCTGCGTCTTCAGAAGCGACGTCAGGCAGCGACAGTCAAGCGGTTGTGACAGCAAGTCATGGCGGTGCAGGCGATCAACCTGCGGCGACAATGCTGAAAGGCCCTTGGCCTGAAAGCTGGGTCGGTCGGATGTGCCGCGGTCTGTCTCAACACCCTTTGCGGGATTGGGCAGGCTGAAAATGAGTTTCGGGTCACGCCTCGTGCGTGGTCCTGTGTAGGGGAGTCGCCAAGTTGGTCAAGGCATCGGATTTTGATTCCGACATGCGAGGGTTCGAGTCCTTCCTCCCCTGCCAAATTTCTTTCACACTGCGCCTTCGGGCGCAGTCGTCTTTCAGGCAACGGCGTTTTCTGCGGCCTCGCAGTTCGAGTCTGGCGCTTTTCAACCGTGCAGCCTGCCCACACCGGAGCTACTGACGTGCTGTTCAACACCGTCCTCTTCACTGGCAACGCCAACCCTGTCCTGGCTCAGGAAATCGCCACCCACCTGGGTGCCGAACTGGGCAAGGCTTCGGTCGGTCGCTTCTCTGATGGTGAAGTCACCGTCGAGATCCAGCAGAACGTTCGCGCTCGCGATGTGTTCGTGGTGCAGTCCACCTGCGCCCCGACCAACGAGAACCTGATGGAACTCCTGATCATGGTCGATGCCCTGAAGCGCGCCAGCGCTCGCCGCATCACTGCCGTGATCCCCTACTTCGGCTATGCCCGCCAAGACCGCCGTCCGCGCTCGACCCGGGTGCCGATCTCGGCCAAAGTCGTGGCCAACCTGCTGGAGACCGTGGGCGTCGAGCGCCTGCTGACCATGGACCTGCATGCTGACCAGATCCAGGGCTTCTTCGACATTCCGGTCGACAACATCTATGCCTCGCCGGTGCTGCTCACCGACTTGAAGGCCAAGAACTACAGCGACCTGGTGGTGGTCAGCCCCGACGTGGGCGGCGTGGTCCGTGCCCGCGCGCTGGCCAAGCAACTGGGCTGCGATCTGGCCATCATCGACAAGCGTCGTCCCAAGGCCAATGTGTCGGAAGTGATGCACGTCATCGGCGAGATCGACGGCCGCAACTGCGTGATCATGGACGACATGATCGACACGGCCGGCACCCTGGTGAAGGCCGCCGAGGTGCTGAAGGAACGTGGCGCCAAGCATGTCTATGCCTACTGCACGCATGCCGTGTTCTCGGGCCCGGCCATCGAGCGCATCAAGGGCTCGCACCTTGATGAGGTCGTGATCACCAACACCATTCCACTGAGCGACTCGGGCCGCGAGTGCAAGAAGATCCGCCAACTGTCGGTGGCCTTCCTGTTCGCCGAGACGATTCGCCGGATCTCGGATGGCGAGTCGGTCACTTCGCTGTTTTCAGAGCAGAACAACAACTTCTGATCAGGCTCTGCACGCTTCGCGTGAACCGAACAAAACAACAACTTTTGAATCGGGCGGCGCAAGCCGCTCAACGTCGGCAGACTGACCCTCAAAAGTCGTCTGCCATTTGAAACAGGGGCGATTCTGGTCGCGGACGCCCCGACTCACTGGAGAGTGTCA
>CALRVU010000183.1:0-6450 GCA_943371685.1 Bordetella parapertussis
CGGAGGTTCATATGAACTCGCGTTGGGACGCAACGGCCAAGTTGCCTTGTGAGGCCCAACGCTTGAAATCAGCCGAACAGCCAGCGCAGTTGGCGCAGGTCGGCTGCAGTGCGAGGTTGAGCATCGGCACTTGACTACTCTTCTGTCCCATGATTGGAGAGGATCACTTGCACTCTTCCACTGCGCGATCCGAATTCAAATCTACTAAAAAAGCGGCCATTTTTATAGATCCAAGCTTCATTGATTGGCACAATCTCGTCTTCGATTCCAAGTATCGCCTCGAAGGCCCCGCGCACCGAACCTTTCGACGCGGGATCCGGCAACAGCTCTATCAATCGCCGCTTTCGTGCTAGCTTTTCGCTGATGAACTCCTCATCAGGCAGTCCATTAATCTCGCTGCTCGGTCGACCCTTGAGACGCATGACGTCTGCTTTCATCGAACCGACAAGAACCCCCCCAATTGCGCCCTTGAATGGAGCCTCAAATCGAAGCGACTGAACTTGAAGCTCGCTGTCAAAAAATACCCACACGCCATATTCGCTAAGGTGGTATTGGTATACACGCTCTTTCCCGTCTGACGTTTGGAGTTCATAAGCAAGCTCCGGTGCAGAATCAATTCGATAGAACCTCGCGACCTTGCTCGACGGGTCGCCTAATTTGATTGGGCAGGAAGAAAGACGGTCCGAGTGAGAGATCTCCTCGGCAAGCGCCCAGTTAGTGCAAAACGCGCAAAATAGAAAAAGAATAAAGTTCTTCATGCAGAAGGCTATCGCTTGCAATGAGATGCCTAACGTTCAACATAAGGAGTCTGCCAAAGGGATTCCCCCTTTCCGGTGGGGTTAGGCTTTCGATTCAAAGACGCAGATCCCGTTGTGGCGGATTTTCAATTGCAATCCGAGCGGCTCGCACTGCTGCTCTCTTTCGGTAGAAGTAGCATGCGATGCTGCCTACCGCGAGAAGCGGCCAAAAAACCACGGGACCTCCGTAAATCAACGTACCCAGTAAGAGCAAAACAACGCCCCAGATGTAGAGCGGTATCCAGAGGACCCGCGGTTTCAGATCAGCGAATTCAGCTCCCCAACCAACTGCTAGAAAGATAACCGCCGTTGAGAAATACCCCATCGGCTCAGACATGTGAGGCAACAGGCTGTTGAGCCCAATCATCAGGACAGCAATGAAGAGGCCGCAAATGGCTGCGGTGATATTGAATACGATCAAGGAAGACTCCCTCCAAGGACTCGCGACGCTTGCTCGTGGATAAAGTCGGTTGGCGACTGAGCCAGAGCAAGATGTTGATCTTGCCATTTTCTCCGAGGCGGTGCGTGAATACGTCTCGCCGACGCGTAACGTTTGAGGCAACGCACAGCCAACGGCATCGCGCCTGGCCCGCAACGCAATTGATAGTACTGGCTGCTTCGCCGGCGAGGCGGGTCGCCGTCGGCTGTCGCGTTGACCGAAGGGTTAGCGAAGTAATCGGACGGTGAACACCGAAAATCGACCTGAAAGTCAGTCGCATGCATGCAGAACCTCTATAGAAGTCAACCACTTAGCGCGACTGACTTGAGTAGCCCCGCTGCCAGCGTATGTGGAGTTGCGGTCGCCAAGGCTGTGGAGACTGAGGCAGCAACCACTAAGCGATGTTCACGTAGTTGATTGGGTTCGAGTTCCCGCGCCTGAAGTAGTGGTCGATGGACTTGCCGACGTACTTGGTGCGGATGGAGTCCTTCGCAACGGTGCCGGTGAACTCCCAGCGGCCTGGGATGTTGACGTCCTTGGGTGGGCGCGTCCGGTAGGTGGCGGTACCAGCGGGCTGCCATGAGCCAACTTCGTAAACCTCTCGCACTGTCCCTTCGGCAACTGCAAACGCGAGGACTGCCTGATCTCTCCGCTCGCCAATCCTCCAGACGCCTCGCGTCGCCTCGTACAGAGACAGTGCGGGCATGGTTGGTCTGTACAACTGCGAGATGCGGATCAGCAGCGCTTGCTCAGTGATCGTGACTTGTGGCATCGGTTTGAATGGAGTTGCGGGGCCTACCGTTCGAGGCAAGGGGCGGCCACAAGCAGGCAAAGCCCGCTTGTGGGCGTCCCCTTGACGGAGGGGTTAGCGAAGTAATCGGACTGTGAACACCGAAAATCGTCCTGAAAGTCAGTTGCACGCATGCAGAACCTCTATGGAAACCAACTACTTGGCGCGACTGACTTGAGAGGCGTCACCGCTACCGAGGGCAGGCACTTGCAAGAAGCTGGCCGTGAAACCCCATGTTTGAGGCGTACTTCTTCCGCTCGGCGTCGGATGGCTGAGACTGCAGCAGCAGTCTTCCGGTGGCTCCACGGCCTTCGTACTCGAAGCGCCCCACCGGCATGGAGAGATTGGCGTCGCAGTCAATCTCGTACTCTTGCCTCACAGAGCGGCGGCAGGCCAGCGGGGATATGGACAGCACGGGCTTGGTGAACTCGATGTGGACGAGCGCCTTCCGGAGAGGAGCCGGGGGCGAAGGAAGAATCTGCACGAACGCCAGATCGCCATTCCAGTCCTTTAGAGGTTGCCCCCAGTCACTGCCGATGATCTGAGCGACGCGCTGCGCGAAGTCAGGAGCTTGAACCATCGAGTCGGATCGCGCCAACGCTTCACGCTCTTGTCCCTCTGCACGTTCGGTCGCACCCATGAGTGAGTTCGCGCAGACTACCTTCACACTGGTTTCTCGGAAGTCGACCGCGTAAATGAGATGCCAGCCAAACTCGGACTTGACAGGCTCAGACACAGTTCGTGGCGGTAGGGAGAACAGCGCCTTCTCGAACGACTTCACCATTACACCTTCTTGCACAATCCCGAGGTCGCCGCCCACAGGAGCCGATCCAGGATCCTTGCTCTCCGCACGGGCGAGTTTCTGAAAGGCGAGGAAGAGATCCTTGCCACTTTTGCCAGCAAGTCGTGCTCTCGCCCTTGCTGCGTCACTCTCGGTGACGAACATGATGTGATACGTCTGAGCGTCACGAAGCACATCCGACTCGTCCTTTTCCCCCCAGGGAGTTTCCGCAAGGCAAGCGAATGGCAGGGCAAGCAGCAATGTGGTGAGTAGGGCCGTTGGTGTTCGAAGCATGGGTGATTAGAGATGCAGCGCCACCTGTGACGCCTCACGTCGAAGTTGGGCCATGAACGGCGGCTGGGCACGAAAGGCCCAGAATGAAATGGGGGCTTGCACAAACCGGCCGTTGCGAATCGGCTCGAGCGATCGGTTGGGCCTCATTTCTTCGCCAACCATTATGGGTGGGCCCATGATGCAGCGACGATGCGTGGAGCATCAGCTTGCTCGCTAGCAAACGAAATCCAGACGGTTGATGTGCCGCATGTAGCTTCAACTGTTTCGGAACCAGGCATTGATGTCAGCCAGCAGCCTTCAGACAGAGCACCCCGGATCGGAATGCGGCCAAGGTCCTTCGATTCAAAGTACTCGACAGCAGCCATTGCCTGCACGGCGTCTACAGCTCTCTGCACGCTGACATCGTTTGGCATCACGCCGACAACACCTGCGGCAGTAGGAACCAACAGCTCTCGATCCCCGGCATCACATTTCCATACCGATCGGCGCAGTTCACACGCCACTCTGTAGCGGGCAGGCATACCTTTGAAAGCACTGTCGGCATTGCAAATGACACTTCCTCTGATCGGTTCGATCGAGTCACGCGAGCGGTATCGAAAAGTGCGCATGATCAGTGCCGTCACAGAGTAGCTGGACGTACATGCGATATATCCTAGGCGCTGGCTGGTTGCAGCAGATACGTTTACTGGATCAGAATCCGGCACGTAGGCGATCGCCAACACTGGAACTGTCATTGCACTACATAGCAACCAAAATCTGGCAAAAATCGTCATGTCATGGCGAAATGAACGGTTATGAGGCCCAACGCTCGAGCTGCGCCGCCTGCCGCAGCCGGCCAGCTTGAGCGAAGGGTCAAGCCGCATGCTATGTGCTCGTGCCAGTCCCACGCAATTTGATTGGCGGCGGCGGCAGTCGTTGCTCTCCCTTATCTGGTGGGCGACCAAGTTCCTTCAGTAGGGCGTCTTTGTCTGCCCTCAGATATGGCCTGGCTACGCATGCGTTCATGAAGTCAGCTTGGTCTGATTGAAGTTGAGCAATGGCTTGATTCATCGCATCGGTACGCTTGTTGTGTATCTCAACCTTTGCGTTGCGTGCAGCGTTCCTGGCGTTGTATGCGTCGACAACTGCCTCGTTTGTATCCGCCAGCGAGCGAAGAATCTCGGCCAATGCCTTGGCCTCCTCTGCGAGACTTGAAACGCTCTCCATATGCTCCTGCTGCGCAGCCTTCATGGACTCATCTCTCGACTTGAGGGCATCTTCGCGAAGCATGCAAGCTCGCAGCTCGATCTTGGACAGAAGCATGGGTGGACGTCGGTTCGTCCCTTGGGCGAAAGACTCAGGTGGTGCGAGGCAAAGGAGCATGGCTGCCAGCACGAAAGCAGGGTGAAGAGTCGGCATGGTGTGACTTTGCGGCCTAACAACGGTTGAGCTGAGCGACGCGCGCGCCGACGTTTGAGATTGGCACTGTATTCCTCACGCGTCCGCTCGGGCGAGGTTCCAGGCCTACCACGTGGCGACCTGCACCATGACGAGAGGCTTTCCCTCCACGAGTGCCCAGTGGCGAAAGCCACCGCCGTCCCAGGATGCGTACTCCGCGACCCGAACCGAGTACTGCGCGAATGCCGCATACATTGCTTGGCTACAGGGTGCGTTCGATGGCTTGCCATCCGAAAGAGTGCTTGGATGAATGAATGCGCTCAGGATCGCATAGTCCTTTTCCGAGACCTCGATCAATGCACACGCATCGTGGTCGCCGTGCACGTCCCAGTTCATCGACTCCGAGTTGAGAATGCGGGCACTGGCGGGAAGCCCGTGGCCAGTAGCGCGCTTGAAGTCGTCAGCAGAAAAGACTGGTGCGCTATCGCAGGCGACCAACAAGACTAGGACGACAAATGCTGAGAATCTTGCGAGAACCATGGCTGGTAGGCCCAATGTCGGAGCTGAAGGGCCAGCCGGCTGAGGTCCCCTCGAGCGACTGGTTAGCGAAGTAATCGGACTGAGGACACCGAAAATCGTCCCGAAAGTCAGTCGCATGCATACAGAAACTCTATATAGATCAACTACTTAGACCGACTAACTTGGGAGGTGTCACGGCGGACGCAGTAGAAGGCCGGGAAGTCACCAACCTCTGCTGGCGAGACACCGCGACCAGCCAAACGCTGACAGGGGTGCTCCACAAATTTGAAAGAGATTCGTCCACGCTCCTCCCACCCGTAAGAGTCGAGATCCCAACCTGACATCTTGGCGCTGGCGGAGCCAACGACCAACGACCAAACGTGGGAATCGATCCCCTGCCCCTCCGACAGCACCCAAAACGGCTCGCCATTCTGAAATGCTGCCTTGATGCAAGCTGCAACTGCCGAAGGGTCTTCCCGCAAGCCTACGACCCCGCAGGCTCGGCTGCCCTTTGGTAGCAATGCAGAACTTGCCTCAATGGCTTCTTGCCGCCACAGTGCGGCGCTTGGTGTTGGGTTGAAGCTGGTGGCGAGAATCACGACACCGAGGCAGGCAAGGATGCCGGCAAAAACAGCCAAGGTGGCTCCGACTCGAATCATGACATCCAACGTTGGAGTTGGGCGACTCGCGCCGGAAGGATGCGATTGGGCGAGAATGAAATCATTCCCAATTGCAGAATGCCGGTGCGAGTCCGCTCGGCCGACCAATTATCCAACACGGTCTTGAACATCACAGTCCTTCAAGCGGGGAAATGCGCGTGCCAACGCTCGGAATGCAGGCCCATATAAATATCCAAAGGTCATACCGCCAACCATAAACCAAAGCCCCACCAAGATTGGCTGCAAAACGCCACGCCCCTGGAGCTGATTAAGGAGCATAACTCCCACTGGAATGCAGATAACAGCGCAAGTCGCACCGAGCAGCGCAATGAACAGGGAACGCCAATGACTGCGCAATGGAGCAGCTGAGAAGGCGTTCGTGTTGCGGCCAACCACGAAGCCAGACGACGCAGCTGCGCATGGCGCAATGGAGACGAGCAGGAGAAAAATGGTGTCCTTGGCGCTTACGCCCGCGAGCACGCCACCCGAGGATATTACTAAGGCGACGGCGCCCAACGGAACAAGCAGGAAGCCGAAGAGGAACCGAGAGTTCATGTGTTGGCTAACGTTTGATATAACCGGCGCGGACTGGCTTGCCGGGCCGCGTTCGGCTGATTGAAAGGTTAGCCAGCTTCATCGTCAGCAGCCTCCGCTATTGCCGCCGAACCAGCCCAACGATAAGTTCTCTATGCTCCAGTCAGGCTGTCGCCCTCGCATGGACAACTTAGAAACCACGACTACCCAACCAGCATCGCCAAAAACCAAATAGGTGTTCTTTGAACAACTGTCGCCTC
>CALRVU010000184.1:0-6439 GCA_943371685.1 Bordetella parapertussis
ATCGTCTCGGCATACGGCCTGTTCCTCTTTACCGCGGGGGCCGGCCGCCTGTGGTGCGGCTATGCCTGCCCACAGACGGTCTACACGGAAATCTTTCTCTGGTTTGAGCGCAAGTTCGAGGGCGACCGCAGCGCCCGGATGAAACTTGATGCGGGTGGCTGGAGCCTGAATCGAGCATGGAGAGGCGCCGCAAAACATGCAAGCTGGATCTTGCTGAGCCTCTGGACAGGGTTCACCTTCGTGGGCTACTTCACCCCGATACGGACGCTGGCTGACTCCGTGAGCCAGCTCGGCCTCGGTCCCTGGGAAACTTTCTGGATCCTTTTCTACGGCTTTGCGACCTACGGCAATGCAGGCTTCATGCGCGAACAGGTCTGCAAGTACATGTGTCCGTATGCGCGGTTCCAGAGTGCGATGCTGGACAAGGACACGCTGATCATCACCTACGACGAAGCTCGGGGAGAGCCACGAGGATCCAGATCCAAGAAGGCTGACCCGTTGCAACTGGGCTTGGGCTCGTGCATCGATTGCGGCCTGTGCGTGCAGGTCTGCCCGACAGGCATCGACATTCGCAAGGGGTTGCAATACGAGTGCATCGGATGTGCCGCCTGCATCGACGTCTGCGACGACGTCATGAAGAAGATGAATTACGCACCGGGTCTTGTCAGATACGACACCCAGAACGGCATCCAGCAGCACCTGACACACACCCAGCGACTGCACCGCATTTTCCGCCCCCGGATCATCGTGTACAGCGTGGTACTGGTAGCCATTGTTTCAGCCCTGCTGGCCAGCCTGGCGCTGCGATCGCCCTTCAGAGTCGACGTCGTCCGCGACCGGTCCACGCTGGCCCGTCAAGTGGAAGAGGGTGACGTCGAAAACGTCTACCGCCTCCAGATCATGAATGCCACGGAATTGCCACAGCGCTACCGCATCACCGCAGAGGGCCTTCCAGGCCTGCGCTTGCGCAACAACGAAGCGTATGACGTTGCACCGACAGAAGCCCGCTGGGTCTCGGTGACGCTGCGTGTGCCTGCGCAGACCGCCATGAGCACCAGCCCTGGCGCACATGAGATCCACTTCCAGATCGAACGTGAAGCCAGCGCGGAAGAAGTTGCACACCAGGTCCGTGAGAAGTCCACCTTCATCATGCCCCGCTGATGAGCTCGGTCGCCCCCAGCGACCGCTAGGCCAAGCCCAAGGCCTTGAGACGTCGATAGAGCGTCCGCTCGCTCAGCCCCAGTTGAGCGGCCAATTCCTTCCGGGTTAAGCTGGTGGTCTGTGCCAGCGCGCGGAGTTCGGAGTCATCAACGCGGGCTCGCCTGGCGGGGGAGGCCAACATCTGCCGCGACATCGACGGGGCCAACGGTTGGCGATGGCTCAAGAGCACCTCATCAGGCAGGTGCTCGGGACGAATGATGCCGTCGTCAGCAAACAGGCGCGCGCGCTCCAGCACATTGCGCAGTTCCCTGATGTTGCCTGGCCATTCGAATTTGCTCAGCGCCGCCATGGCTGCAGGCTGAACACTAAGACGCTGTTTGCCGACACCGCCGCGCTGCAGAAAGGACTCGACGAGCAAAGGAATGTCCGCGTTGCGCTCGCGCAGGGGCGGCAGATGAATCGGAAAGGCGCTGATGCGGTAGTACAGATCCTGGCGGAAGCGGCCATCGGCCACCATCTTTGAGAGCGGCTTGTGCGTGGCTGCCACCAGTCGGAAATCGGCCTGTTGCGTCTCGATGGAGCCGACCCGCCTGAAGGTGCCAGACTCGATCAGGCGCAGCAACTTCACCTGCATCGACAGAGGCACATCGCCCATTTCGTCAAGGAACAGGGTGCCTCCCTTGGCAGTCTCCACCAGCCCTGGCTTGCGCGCATTCGCGCCGGTGAATGCGCCTTTTTCGTAACCGAAGAGTTCACTCTCGAAGAGGGTTTCGGTCAGGCCGGAACAATCCACCACCACGAACGGCCCGTGCGCCCGTGGGCTGGCCTCATGCACTGCCCGCGCAAACAGCTCCTTGCCTGTGCCGGACTCCCCCAGCAGCAGCACCGGCAGCATGGATGGCGCCACCCGCTGCACGGCGGACAAGGCTTCGTTGAAAGCAGGCGCGCTTCCAACCAGACCTTCTCCGCTCGGCCGCGCGGAAGCGCTGCGCACAGTACAGAGCCGCTCGACATAGGCCACCACTTGGCGCTCACCATCGAGGATGGGTCTCAGCTCGACATCCACATGTTCAGGTCCGCGCGGCGTGTGATGGATATGCAGCACGCGATCCGGGCCCTTGAGCTCGAAGGCCCTCTTCATCGGGCAGTGCTCGCCCGCCTGATCGCATGGCACCTCGTAATGGTGCGAGACCCGGTAACACTTGTGCCCAAGGTAAGGCTTATCCACCGTGCCGAACTGGCGCTGGTAGGCGATGTTGGCCGCCAGGATGTTGTAGTCCGGGTCCAGCACGATCATCGGTTGCGCCTCGTGCTCCAGAAACGAGATCAAGGCTTGCACTTGCGGGCCTTCGAGCAGCCTTGCTGCGTCAACGCTGGGCAGGATCGGTGAGTGTGCTGGCATGAGGTTTCCAAATCTGACGCCATTGTGCCCTTGCACTGCCAGGACTGCCATCACTGCCAAATTGACAAATGTCACTGTCAATGGGTGTATCAGCCTCGAGGCAGGACGAGTCAGCTCGCTCTGCCAGCCGCGAAAACTCCAATGGCATCAGACACTTATCAATACATCAGCAACTACCGATGGGTTGGCATGCGTCTTGATAGCACAACCGTATCGCGCACCGCCGTCTGATGGGCGACTCGGGCTCCGGCCCCGCGCGACGGACCACCGCATCAGGAGACATTGCCATGAATGACCGCAGCACCCTTCAGGTCGAAGGCTTCTTCGACCCCGCCACCTGGACTGTCAGCTACCTCGTGTTGGACACGTCAACCAGGCAATGCGCCCTGATTGACAGCGTCCTCGACTACGACCCGAAATCCGGACGCACGTCAACGCAGAGCGCCGACAAGCTGGTGGCCCGGGTCCGGGAGCTCGGAGCGAACGTCCAGTGGATCCTTGAGACCCATGTGCATGCTGATCATCTCTCCGCAGCGCCCTACCTGAAGCAAGCCCTGGGAGGGCGCCTCGGCATCGGCAATCACATCACGCAGGTGCAGAAGGTGTTTGGCTCGCTGTTCAACGCGGGCACCGACTTCGCCCAAGACGGCCGGCAGTTCGATCATCTCTTCGAGGATGGCGAGGAATTCGCCATCGGCTCGCTGCGGGGTCGAGCCATGCACACACCGGGCCACACCCCGGCGTGCATGACCTATGTCGTGAGCGACCGCATCAACTCGGGCGCCTTTGTCGGTGACACCCTGTTCATGCCGGACTACGGCACCGCGCGCTGTGACTTTCCAGGTGGTGATGCCCGAACGCTGTTCCGTTCGATCAACAAGGTCCTCAGCCTGCCCCCCGAAACCCTGATCTACCTGTGCCACGACTACCAGCCAGGTGGTCGCGAGGTCCAGTTCATCACCACGGTGGCGGAAGAGCGCGAGAAGAACATCCACGTCCGCAACGGCATCAGCGAGGAAGAGTTCGTGGCCATGCGGCAAGCCCGAGACGCCACCCTCTCGATGCCCACGCTCATCCTTCCCTCTGTGCAGGTGAACATGCGCGCCGGCCAGTTGCCGGAGCCCGAGTCCAACGGCACCCGCTACATCAAGATCCCCCTGAACGCGGTCTGATCAGCATCAGCCGCTTCGCCCACGAGCCGCCAGCAGAGCGGCCTCTTTCGATCAGGTTCCTCCAGGAGACAAACCATGGACATCCGCCCACTGACCAATGAACTGTCGGTCGCGCCGCAGATTCGATCTGCCGACCTGCCCGCCCTGCGCGACGCTGGTTACCGCGCCATCATCTGCAATCGCCCGGATGGCGAAGGCTCAGACCAGCCGAACTTCGGCGAGATCGAACGCGCGGCCGGCCCCCTGGGGCTCACTGTCCACTACCTGCCGGCTGAATCTGGCAAGGTGACCGACGAGCAGGGCGCAGCCTTCGGCAGGCTGATTGCCGAGCTGCCGAAGCCGGTTCTGGCGTACTGCCGCACTGGCATGCGGTCCACGACCATGTGGGCGCTGAGTCAGGCCGGTCAGATGCCTTTGCCGCAGATCATTGAAAAGGCTTCGGCAGCCGGCTTCGATCTCAAGGGAGTGATCCGTCGCATCGTGAACGGTGGCAAAACCCCGGTGGAGGTCGCGGACGCGAGCCACGCCGTCGTGATCATCGGCGGTGGCGCTGCCGGCATCTCGGTGGCGTCAAGCCTGCTGGCGCGCCAAGCCGATCTCGACATCGCGATCATTGACCCAGCCGATATTCACTACTACCAGCCAGGCTGGACCTTGGTGGGCGGAGGCGTGTTTGATGCCGCGACAACCGCCAGAACCATGGCAGCCGTGTTGCCCCGCGGTGTCCATTGGATCAAGTCCGCAGTGGCCGCCTTCGAGCCGGAGCGCAACGCCGTCATCCTAGATGGCTGTCGAGTGGTGAAGTATGAGCAACTGGTGGTCTGCCCCGGTCTGAAACTCAACTGGCACGGCATCGAGGGCCTGGTAGACACCTTGGGGCGCAACGGCGTCACCAGCAACTATCGCTATGACCTGGCACCCTACACCTGGAAGCTGGTGCAGCAACTCAAACGCGGTCGCGCCATCTTCAGCCAACCGCCGATGCCCATCAAGTGCGCAGGTGCACCGCAAAAGGCGATGTACCTGTCCGCCGATCACTGGCGACGTACCGGCGTGCTTGGCGGCATCGACATCCAGTTCTGCAATGCCGGCGCCGTGCTGTTCGGCGTTGCCGACTACGTCCCGGCATTGATGGAGTACGTGCAGGCCTACAACATCCACCTGAACTTCGGCCAGACACTGGTGTCCGTGGACGGCTCCAGCAAGACTGCCGTGTTCAGCAAGACCAACACTGACGGCAGCAAGGAACTGATCACTCGCGAGTTCGACATGCTTCACGCCGTTCCGCCGCAGCAGGCGCCTGACTTCATCCGTGTCAGTCCGCTGTCGGACGCAGCAGGCTGGATCGACATTGACGCCGCCACACTCCGTCACAAGGCCTTTTCGAACATCTACGGCCTCGGTGACGCGGGCAACACCAGCAATGCCAAGACGGCAGCCGCCGCCCGGAAGCAAGCGCCCGTCGTGGCGCACAACCTGCTGGCGCAGCGTGGCGTACTCAAGGGCGAGGCGCGCTACGACGGCTATGGCTCATGCCCGCTGACCGTCGAGCGCGGCAAGATCGTGCTGGCCGAGTTCACCTACGGCGGCAAGGTCGCGCCGAGCTTTCCGAAGTGGTTGATTGACGGAACCCGACCCTCGGCACTGGCCTGGTATCTGAAGGAACGCGTCCTGCCGCCGCTCTATTGGGACGGCATGCTCAAGGGCCGCGAATGGCTGGCCCAGCCTGAGATGGAGGGCTGATCGACATGGGCTCTTCCTGGCGTCAGGCACTTCCCGCGCTGCCCATTCTGGGCTGGGGTCGGAACTACAACCGTGACACCTTCATCGGCGACGGCATTGCTGCGCTGATTGTCACGATCATGCTCATTCCGCAAAGCCTAGCCTACGCCTTGCTGGCTGGCCTACCGCCTGAAGTGGGGCTGTACGCCAGCGTCGCCCCCCTGCTCCTCTATGCCATCTTCGGGAGCAGCAGGGTGCTGGCGGTCGGTCCAGTCGCCGTGGTCTCACTGATGACGGCTGCCGTCGTTGGCGAACACGCGACACCTGGCTCGGCAACGTATTGGCAGGTGGCACTGACGCTGGCTTTCATGTCAGGCACGATGCTGCTTGCGATGGGGCTGCTGCGCCTGGGCTTCATTGCCAACTTCCTGAGTCACCCGGTCATCTCCGGCTTCATCTCAGCATCAGGCTTGCTGATCGCAGCCAGTCAGATCAAGACGCTCATGGGCGTGAAGGCGGAGGGCCACAACTTTGTCGAGCTGCTGACAGCGCTGGTGCGGCAGGCGCCGAACACGCACATGCTGACCTTGCTCGTCGGCGTGCTGACGACGGCATTCCTGTTCTGGGTCCGCAAAGGGCTGAAGCCCTTGCTCACCGGTTGGGGCATGCCGCCCCGACTGGCGGATGTGATCACCAAGGCCGGTCCGGTGGCGGCGATCGCCACCACGACCACGCTGGTCTGGAGCTTTGGTTGGCATCAACAGGGCATGCGCATCGTTGGCGCGATCCCTCAGGGCCTGCCCCCTCGGACCCTGCCCACGATGGACATCGCGCTGTGGCGTGAGCTGGCCGTACCTGCGATGCTCATCAGCCTGGTTGGGTTCATCGAGTCTGTATCCGTGGGGCAGACGCTGGCTGCCAAGCGACGCCAACGCATCGAGCCCGATCAGGAGTTGGTCGCACTTGGCGCGAGCAACATTGG
>CALRVU010000185.1:0-6410 GCA_943371685.1 Bordetella parapertussis
CATCATGCGCAACTGCCGGCCATCGTCCAGCTGGATGACGACCGGCTTGCGCCGGCCATCGGCCAACAGCCAGGCATAGCTCTCCGATTCGGCGATGACCTGGCCCTTGTGGTCGGTCAATGCCAGCGGCACCCGCAGTCGGGATGACCACTCACGCAGCGCCTCGGCCTGGGCTTCGACGGGCGCCGTCCGGTCGGGCAGCGAGTTCTGGATCAACTCGCCCCAGCCCGCCATGCGCTCGGCCAGTGCAGCCTCGGCCCGGCTGCGCTCAGCCTCCAGGTGGCGCTGCACCAGCAGGCCCGAAGTGAGGGCAAACAAGGCCAGCGCGGCCAGGACCGTCAGCCAGATCCGCAGGTAGAGCGATTTCAACGGCGGCCTTCAGTCCAGGTCTTGCTTGCGGGCAAACACATAGCCGGTCCCGCGCACCGTCAGCACCCGCTTGGGGTTCTTGACGTCATCTTCGATCACGGCGCGGATTCGCGAGATGTGCACATCGATGGAGCGGTCAAAGGCCTCCATCGGATGGCCCTTGAGCGAGTCCATGATCTGGTCGCGGCTCAGCACCCGGCCGGGGCTTTGCGCCAGCACCACCAGCAGCTCGAACTGGTGGCCGGTCAGGTCGCAGCGCTGGCCGCCCAGGCGGGCCTCGCGGGCGCCCAGATCGATCTCGAGCCGACCAAAGCGCAGCACCTCTTCACCGCCGTCGTCTGGCGCGGCACGGCGCAACAAGGCCTTGACCCGGGCCAGCAATTCCCTCGGCTCGAAGGGCTTGGGCAGGTAGTCGTCAGCGCCCAACTCGAGGCCGACGATCCGGTCCATCGGCTCGCCGCGGGCGGTCAGCATCAGCAGTGGCAGGCGGCGCAGCCGGGCATCGGCACGCAGCTCCCGGGTCAGGTCCAGGCCGTCACCGTCAGGCAGCATCAGGTCGAGCACCAGCGCATCGAAGTCGGCGGTCTTCAACATCGCCCGACCCTGGGCCAGCGTGCCGGCCACCTCCACCTCGTAGCCGTGGCCATGCAGGTAGTCACCCACCATGCCGGTCAGGCGGGCGTCATCATCGATCAGCAACAGTTTGGCAGCAGACATATCAGCAAGCGGGCCCGGTCTGGCACGCACTGCGCGCGATGCCCGGGCAACGTGGACTCCGTGGTTCATGGTACTTCGCCTCAACTCTGGAGATCAGATGCTGCGGCACCGGCCGCGCCGTGCATGTCGGGCCGACCCTCACGGCCACGCTCCGAGCCGCCATGACGCTTGCCCATCTGGGCCATGCGCTCGGCGATCTGCTGGCGCTGCGCCACGGTCAGGACCTTGCTGGCCTCCAGAAGGGCCTGTGTCATGCGGCGGCTGCCGGCCTCATGCCGAGCCTGCATCTTCAGGCGCAAGGCCTCGGCCTGGGTCGGATCCACGACAGGCTGGGTGAACAAGGCCGCCAACTGATCGCGCTCCTGGCTGCCGGCTTCGCGCTGGGCAGCCATGTCGGCCTGGGCGGACTCGGCGATCTGGCGCAACTGGGCGCGCTGTTCGGGCGTGGCCTTCACGTCGTCGAGCACACGCTCCAGCATCCGGCCCGCGAAAGGCATGGGCGGCATGCCGGGCATCCCGCCCATGGCCGGAACCGGACCACCTTCATCGCCGCGTTGCATGGCGTGGACAAACCCACCGCGCTCGGACTCGGCATGCGCCGAGGCCATCATCGACAAACCCACCCCGCCCGCCAGTGACAGCACCAGCCCCAGGCCAACCCAGCGGGCCGGCGAAGAGATTGCAGAAAACTTCATGATCAGACCTTTCGTCCATCGGTATCGAGTGACGAAATGGTCGCGCCGCCGCGTAAAGGCGGGGTGCACTGCCATGTAAAGAAGCGTGAAGCCCGAAGCAGGCGCCGCCCTGCTACTCCCTGACGGCCGACCAGTACGACAGGAAATCCCGCCCGGTGGCATTGGTCAGCCCCTGCAGCTGCGAGCCCACCAGCACCGCCGAGTGGTTGTAGGGCCCCGAGCCATCGGCCGTGACGAAGGCAATGCGCACCGCGCCCCAGGCGACATTGATGCGAGCCTGCGTCACCGGCGCGCCGTAGAAGGTGCCCGTGAAGGTCTTGCCGGATTCCGCCACCGAGGTCACCACCAACTGCTGGTAGTAAGGCTCGGCCGTGGGCAGCGGCCGCAGATCCACTTTCCAGGTGCCGACCAAGGCGGCGGCGCCGGGCATCGCGGCGGATGCAGCGGGCGGCGTCACCGGTGTTTGCCCTTGTGCTTGTGCATCTGCTGCGCAAACCCCCGCCAGGGTGGAGAAGCTCAAAGCCAGAATCAACTTGTGCATGCGGCGCCCCAAAACAAAAAGCCTCACAGTGCTTGGGCACTGTGAGGCTGATTGTGGAGGAGAGAGAGGGATTCGAACCCTCGGTGCCTTGCGGCACGCCTGATTTCGAGTCAGGTACATTCGACCACTCTGCCATCTCTCCTGAAAACTGCGCCTGCCGGGCCTTGGCCCATGCAGCCCACCCGGTGGTCATCGGGTGAAGCCTGCAATTCTAGCGCAGGTTTCAGTCGTCTGGCAACGGGGTGTCGCCGCGCATCAACGCCAACAGTTCTTCGGCCTGCGGAACGGCGGCGGTTTCATTGCCTTCGAGCAGCAGATCGGCCAGCTCGCGCTTGTCGCGGTGCAGGGTCAGGATCTTTTCTTCCAGCGTGCCCTGGTTGACGAGCCGGTAGACAGTGACCGGCCGCTGCTGGCCGATGCGGTGGGCGCGACCGCTGGCCTGGTCCTCGGCCGCAGGGTTCCACCACGGGTCGGCGATCACCACATAGTCGGCCACGGTCAGGTTCAGGCCAAAGCCGCCGGCCTTCAGGCTGATCAGGAACAGCTCGCCCTGCCCTGCCTGGAAGGCATCGACCCGGCGCGTGCGCTCCGGCCCGGGGGTGCTGCCGTCCAGGTACTGGTAGGCAATGCCGGCCGCATCCAGCGGTGCCTTGAGCAGGCTCAGAAAATCAACGAACTGGCTGAACACCAGGGCTTTGTGGCCATTGGCCACCAGCTCGGCGGCCAGCTCGCCAAAGGCCTGCACCTTGGCGCCGACCATGCTCAGCTGCGGGCTGACCAGGCGCGGATCACAGGCGGCGCGGCGCAGCCGGGTCAGACCGGCCAGGATGTTGAGGTGGGCCTGACCACGGCCATCGCCTGAGAGACTTTGCTCGGCGCTGATCAGGGTCTCGCGGCGCAGGGCTTCGTAGTGGGCTTGCTCGGCGGCATCGGGCTCCACCTTCAAGACCAGTTCAGTGCGCGGCGGCAGGTCGTCCAGCACCTGGGCCTTGGTGCGGCGCAGGATGAACGGGGCGATCAGGCGGCGCAGCTGGCGCTGGGCCTGGCGGTCGCGCTGGCGCTCGATGGGGCCGGCAAAACGCTCGTTGAAGCGCGTCAGGCTGCCCAGCAGGCCGGGGTTGCAGGCGCGCATGATGGACCAGAGCTCGGCCAGCCGGTTCTCGATCGGCGTGCCGGACAAGGCCAGGCGGAACTGGGCATTCAGCTCGAACACCGCCTGGCTGCGCTTGGCGGCAGCGTTCTTGATGGCCTGGGCCTCGTCCAGCACCAGCGTCGTCCACTCACGCGCAGCAAAGGCCTCGCTGTCCATCTGCAGCATCTGGTAAGACACCAGCACCACGCTGCTCGGGCCCAAGGCCTGCAGCTGCGCACTGCGCTCGCCGGAGGCGCCGCCCTCGGCATAGATGATGGTCTTCAACGTGGGCGCAAAGCGCCGGGCCTCGGCCCGCCAGTTGCCCACCAATGAGGTGGGTGCCACCACCAGGGCCGGGCCCTGGGCCGCGCGGGCCAGCAGCACGGCCAGGGCTTGCAGGGTCTTGCCCAGGCCCATGTCGTCGGCCAGGCAGGCGCCAAAGCCGGCAAACGCCAGGCGCATGGCCCATTCAAAACCCTCTTCCTGGTACGGCCGCAGCGAGGCCTGCAGCGTTGCCGGCAGTGCCGGCACCACGCGCTGAGCGGCCTCCAGCCGGTCCAGTCGCTCGGCAAAGGCCTTGTCCACCGTCAGCTGGGTGCCCTGGGTGGCTTGCTGCAGCCAGGGCGCCGCCACGGTGGGGATGCGCAGGGCGGCCAGGTTGGCGCCGCGCTGGGCTTCGGCCACGGCAGCCATGTCGTCCAGCCGCTCGCGCAACTCTTGCGTCAGTGCCAGAAAGCGACCGTCGCCCAGCGGCACAAAGCGGCTCTTGCGGCCGCTGGCCAGGTTGATCAGCTGCTGCAGGCCCAGCACCAGGGATTCATCGACCTGCAACTCGCCGTCCAGCGCCAGCCACTCCTGGCGCGTGTGCACACGCAGGCTCAGCTGGCCCAGACCGCCGGTGTCCACCCGCATGGCCTTGCCCTGCGGCCAGTCCAGGGCGGCCAGGGCATTGAGCGGACGCAACCGCTCGACCAGGGCCAGTGCATCGTCCGGTTGTTCCAGCGTCCACTCACACGGCGCTTGTTCCGGCAAGGGCAGCAGCATGGGACAGGCGTCGAGCACGGCGTCGCGGTAGGCCCGCTCTGCCGCCAGGTCGCGCTGGACGCCAACACTCTCGCCACGCAGGCTGGCCACGATGCGGGCGCGGCCGCTGCCGGGGACCAGGCGCGGGCCGTCGGCGGCATAGTCAGCGCCAAAGGGGGCCGCCACCAGCCGCAGCTGAAGGCCTTCACCCAGCGGGCTCAGCTCGGCGCGCAGGCGCGACTCGGCCGGCAGCTCGCGGGCGGCCTGGGCGCTCACCGCCTCGTCGGCCTGGATGCGGAAATGCGCGCCCAGGCCGGTCAGTACATCCTGCAGGCGGTCGGCGCCTTCTTGCGGGATCTCCAACCCGCTGGCGCCCAGCAACTGGGCCACGCGCTTTTGAGCTGGTGTGAGCCGCACCAGCCGGGCCCGCTGCGGGCCATCGCGCACGATGTTGATGAGCTTGAGCGCGTCCAGCTCTTTCTGCTCCGCCGCACTGCCAGCCCAGCGCGGGGCGGCATCGTCCTGGGCAATCTGCATCAGCGGCAGCATGCGCACGCGCAGGCGGTCGCCCTGGCGGACCACGTCCAGCTCAGGGTGGCCCTCGAGCAGCTCCACCCATTGATCGGGCGCGTCGTCAAACGCCACTTGCGGATGGCCGATCAGGGCCACCACGGCGCTGGCCAGGTCCACCCGCAGCACGCGGCCATAGGTGTCCTGGCGGATGCAGCGGGCGACCACGGCATCCACCGGGGCCAGGGCCTCGGCCGTGCGCTGCAGGCGGCTCAATGGCACCTCCTTGGGCTTGCCCCAGCCACGCAGGCCGCGCTTCTGCTCGAACGGCAGCAGGCTGTAAACGCTGCCGCGGCTGTCGAGCTCGATGACCCAGCACAGGCGGCTGTCGGTGGGCTCGGCCTTGGGCGGGGCGGATTCCGGTTGGGCCACGGCCTGGAGGGCTTCCAGCGCCTGCTCCCAGCGCTCTTTGGCCGCGGCGATGAAGAAGCCCGGCTCGGCGCGTTCGCCGGCCAGCACCCGCAAAGCGCTGCGCAGTTGCGCGCTCCAGGCATGCAGGCCGGCGGCCTCGAGCCGGGCCAGCAGGCGCTGCGACGCATCAGCCTCGGCGGCGCTGAGGACCTCAGGCACGGCGCCTTCCTTGAGCCAAGCCCGCATCAACCAGCGCCACAGGTCCAGCGGCGAGGTCTGCACCTGCCCGCCCAGCGCATAGGGCCGGAAGATGACCGGCTCGCGCGGCACCTCGCCCAGGCGCATGCGCAAGGCGATGGCCATGAAACCGAACGGGCTGTCGAGCACCGGCTCGCGCTTGCCACCCTCGGCCAGGCAGAACTTGAGCGCCTTTTGCCAATGCGCGGGCGTGTTCTGCGCCAGCAGGCTCAACACGTACAAGGCGCCCAGGCTGACCGGCAGCGTGCCACGGCGCTTGCCGGTGAGCTTGCGCAGCATCGCAAGCGCGCTGTCGAAGGCGGCTTCGGCGGCGGCCCATCTCTCGGCATCCTCGCCTTGCAGGCACAAGGCACCCGCATTGAACGCCAGCCTCAGCGCGTCGTTCAGTGGCGTGGCGGCGGCCGCTTGTCCAGCGGGCTGAGGTGGCAACACATCGCCGGTTTCGCCGCTCAGCAGCCTGGCTTCAGCCTGCAACCAGGGCAGCAGACCAGCCCGGGCAGGGGCGCTGTTGGACAGCAACTGCGCCGTGGCGGCCAGCAAATCCAGCCGGGGCGGCAGCAGCCAGTTGCTGGTCCATTGCGACATCAAGTCGCTGAGCTGCCGCTCTTGCAGGTCAGGCGCCAGCAGACCCAGCAGGTTCAGGTCCAGCGCGGGGTCCAGCGCACCCAGGGCGGCGTCGAGCAAGGTGTCCGGATGGCCCAGGCCCCAAGGCAGCAAGGGCGCCAGAGCCTCCAGCTGGGACCAACTGCCGCCG
>CALRVU010000186.1:0-6393 GCA_943371685.1 Bordetella parapertussis
GCCCGACGTGATGAACGTCGGTGGCTTCTCGGACGCGGTGTTCGGGATGATTGCAGCCTTTGCCCACGGCGCCAGCGGTGCCGAGCACTGGATGCGCGTGATCGAGGATGTGACGCTTGAGAAGGCGCCGCAATGAGTTGAACCCGAGGGAGGGTGTCGTCGCGTGGCGAATGCAGGAAGGACTACATCAACGATGTCTTTCCGACTGTTGGTCGCCACGCGGGGGAGCCGGACCTCAAACCACGGAATTCAAGTTTTTTGGCGAATGCTGGTGGAACTACAGCTTGCGACGCTCGAGGTAACGGGTTCGATTCCCGTCGGTCCCAAAACTGGGGGACCGTAGCTCAATGGACAGAGCACGAAACGTTTCACCAAACCCTAGTCGCCAATTTTTTCAGCAGTGAATGCAGGTGGGATTACAGGATAGAGCGCCGTCGCATCGCGCGGCGGAGGTCGCGGGTTCAACCCCCGCCCGGCGTCAAAGCCGGTAGCTCAGTGAAACATCTCACCACCCCTGGTCACTGCACTTTTCTTCAGACCAAGAATAGACAACACCATGAACTACAACGAAGAACAAGTCGAAGGCGGTGTGCCCATCAAGATGTGGACCAAGGGTGTCCCCATCGAGGCCGAGGCGCGCCAGCAACTGATCAACACCGCCAAGCTGCCCGTGGTGTTCAAGCACGTGGCGGCCATGCCCGACGTGCACTTCGGGCTGGGTGCCACCATCGGCTCGGTGGTGCCCACGCTCAAGGCCATCATCCCGGCGGCCGTGGGGGTGGACATCGGCTGCGGAATGATGGCTGCCAAGACCACGCTGCGCGCCGAGGACCTGCCCGACAACCTGGGGCCGCTGCGCTCGGCGATTGAGCGCGCCGTGCCGCACGGCTCGGTGCCCCGGCACCGCGGGCGCGACACCGGCAGCTGGGAGAACCCGCCCAGCGCCGTCGACGCCGTGTGGGCCACCCTGGCCGATGAGTTTGACGCCCTGTGCGAGCTGCACCCGCGCCTGAGGAACACCAACAACCGCAAGCACCTGGGGACCTTGGGCACGGGCAACCACTTCATCGAGGTCTGCCTGGATGAAGCCGGCTTTGTCTGGTTCATGTTGCACTCGGGCTCGCGCGGGGTGGGCAATGCCATCGGCACCCACTTCATCGAGCTGGCCAAGAAGGACGCCGAGCGCCACCAGCGCAACCTGCCCGACAAGGATCTGGCCTATCTGGAAGAGGGCTCGCAGTACTTTGGCGACTATGTGCGCGGGGTGTCCTGGGCGCAGAAGTTCGCGATGCGCAACCGCGAAGTGATGATGGCCAACCTGATCGCCACCGTGCGCCAGGTCATCCCCAAGCCCTTCGAGTCGCATGTGGAGGCGGTGAACTGCCACCACAACTATGTGCAGCAGGAGCGGCACTTTGGTGAGGACGTGTTCGTGACCCGCAAGGGCGCGGTGAGCGCGAAGAAGGGCCAGCTCGGGATCATCCCGGGGAGCATGGGTGCGCGCAGCTACATCGTGCGCGGCCTGGGCAACCCCGAGAGCTTTGAGAGCTGCAGCCACGGCGCGGGCCGGGTGATGAGCCGCACCAAGGCCAAGAAGATGTTCACCGTGGCGGACCAGATCAAGGCCACCGAGGGCGTGGAGTGCCGCAAGGACGCCGACGTGATCGACGAGATCCCGATGGCCTACAAGGACATCGACGCCGTGATGGCCGCGCAGACCGACCTGGTGGACGTGATGCACACCCTCAAGCAGGTGGTGTGCGTGAAGGGATAGGCGACAAAAGTGAGCTTCTGGAACTTGACTACTGGTGGGTGGGAACGAGACCCGTCCCGCAGTGCCGAAGAGTGGTTGGCCATGGCCGATTCTCGCAGCGGGTATGAGAGGGAGGGCGCGGTCCGCGCGCTGGAAGACCTGCGGTATGGACCGTCAGTCGCGACTCTTTTGGCACGTGCAAATGACTGGGTACCTCAGGTTCGAGTGCCCGCTGCCCGCGCCTTGAGGACGCTGATGGCTCGGGAGTTCCTGCCAAACTGGCTGGCAGCACTAGATGCCGTGGTGGCGCTGGAACGCGCTCAGCGCTTCGACCACAGGGTCTTGCTCAAAGACATCGCGGACTTTCTAGGGCATGGCGATCAACTGGCCGCCGTGTCCGACGCGACCGTCCATGCAAATGTTCGCATCAAGCGCTATGTGTTCGAGCTTCAATGCTCACAAGCTGGAGGCTCAGCTGTCCGCTCTCAGCTCCTGCTCAGGGCTTTGGCGAGCAATGACTTGGTCATTGCACGTCGTGCATTGATGATGCTGCCTGAAACCATTGCCAGCTCTGAACGGCAGTCACTGATCAAGGCTGCTTGTTGTGCTCGGTTCGGCTCGGTGCGAGCTGAGGGACTGCGAATGGCTCTGGCCAGTCCAACAGAAGCAACCCCGTCTCTCGCGTTGGCGTTGTGCTTTGACACCAGCGCTGCGGTGCGCGGCACCGCGCTGAACGCAATGCGAGGATTTGGCAATCTTGATGTCGCGATCAAGGCTGCGACCGAGCGCCTCAACAACCCCGGCGCACCTTCGCGGTCGAAGCAATCTGCAATGCATTTTTTAGCCGCTGCAGACCCTGCAAAGGCTGCGGAGTTCTGCGAGCTTTCCCTCACTTCTTCGTCATCGGTGTTGCGGCGCGTCGCCCTGTCAATCTTGCTGGCCACTTGTAAAGAAAATCACCGAGAGGCGTTGTTGTTGCGTTCTCTCCTCGACCGCTCTCCGAGGGTGCAACGTGTCGCAGTCGACTGCGTCCACCGCGGCGCACCCGTGCCCTCAGAATCATTGGTGCTTGATATCGCCGTGAAGCATGGCAGTGCAAGCGCCTTGTCGCGCGCTTTCTCAATCCTCAGTCACAGCGCTACATGGCAGCGAATGGACTTGCTGCTGCAGGCTTCCGCAGGCTCACTTCCGCAAGGTGGGCTCGCGATCTGCGTGGATGCGCTGGCTCAATGGGAAGTCGACGCGAGAAGGAATTTCTCAGCGCCAACCATCACACAGCGTGAATCCGTGGCGCTCCGATGGGCGAATGTCGCTCCAGATGTGCCGGTCGCATTGCGCGGACGAATTGACTTCCATCTCAAGTGCCATGGCATTCGAGCTTTGGCCAGCTGACGGCCGGCAACACACAGGCCCGAATCTGCGTCCTCTTCGGCGGCCGCTACCAAAAACATTGCAGACAAACCAAGACCATGATCGAGATTGACGGATCCGTGGGCGAAGGCGGTGGGCAGATCCTGCGCACCTCG
This sequence comes from Bordetella parapertussis, assembly GCA_943371685.1. Lineage (GTDB taxonomy): Bacteria > Pseudomonadota > Gammaproteobacteria > Burkholderiales > Burkholderiaceae_C > Ideonella > Ideonella parapertussis_A. The sequence goes on from CALRVU010000186.1 coordinate 3,280, forward strand.
CTGGCCCTGTCCCTGTGCACGGGCCAGCCTTTCCGGCTCAGCCGCATCCGCGCTGGCCGGGCCAAGCCGGGCCTGATGCGCCAGCACCTGACCTGTGTGACGGCTGCTGCCGAGGTGAGCCAGGCTGAGGTGGACGGCGCGGCGCTGGGCTCGCAGAGCCTGGTGTTTGCGCCGGGCCGCGTGCGCTCGGGCCAGTACCAGTTCAACGTGGGCACGGCCGGCAGTTGCACGCTGGTGCTGCAGACCGTGTGGCCAGCCCTGATGCTGGCCGACGGGCCCAGCCAGCTGCGCCTGGGCGGCGGCACCCACAACCCGATGGCGCCGCCGTTTCATTTTCTGGACCGCAGCCTGGCGCCGCTGATGCGCCGGCTGGGGGCGCCGATCGAGCTGCGACTGCGCCGGCTGGGCTTCTATCCGGCCGGCGGCGGCGAGGTCGAGGCCCTGATCACCCCGGCCACCGCGCTGCAGGCTTTTGACCTGACCGAGCGCGGGCCGGTGCTGAGCCAGCGCGCCGAGTGCTTTGCGCCGGCCATTCCGCGCAGCGTGGCCCGGCGCGAGCTGGATCAACTGAGTGCCGCGCTGGGCTGGGCGCCCGAGCAGATGCACATCGGCCGCTCGCAACAGGACGAGGGCCCGGGCAATGCCCTGCTGGCCACCTTGGCCCATGAGCAGGTGTGCGAGGTGTTCACCCAGTTTGGCGAAAAGGGCACCAGCGCCGAGAAGGTGGCCGAGCTGCTGGCGCAAGAGGTGCGCAGCTACCTGGCCAGCAGCGCCGCCGTCGGGCCGCACCTGGCCGACCAATGGGCCCTGCCGCTGGCGTTGGCCCTCTGGCGCAGCGGCCAGGCTGCACCGGCGCACTACACCTGCACCGAGCTGACGCCGCACGCCCTGACCAACTTCGAGGTGATCTCGCGGTTCTTGCCGGTGCGCTTCAGCCATGTGGCCGAGGGCAAGGGCTGGCGAGTCAGCGCCAGCCTGCTCACCAGCCCGCCCCCTCGCGCTGCGGCCTGAACGCCTCCAGCAGAAAGTCGATCAGGGCGCGGGTCTTGGCGGCAAGTTGGCTGCGGGTGGCAAACACGGCGTGGATGTCGGCCGGCGGCGGTTGCCAGTCGGGCAGCACGGGCTGCAGGCGACCGCTGGCGATCAGCGGGGCCACCTCCCAGGCGGAGCGCATCAGCACGCCGTGGCCGTCCAGCGCCCAGCCCAGGGCCGATTCGCCGTCATTGCTGCTGAGCGTGCCGCGCACCTTGACGGTTTCATGCCGGGCGCCGTTGCGCAAATGCCAGGTGCCAAAGGTTTCGTCACCCTCGCGGATGAACAGGCAGGCATGGCGGGCCAGCTCTTGCGGCGTGGCCGGCTGGCCGGCGCGCTGCAGATAGGCGGGAGCGGCGCACAGCAGGCGGCGGTTGGGCGCCAGCAGCCGGGTGCTGAGGCGCACATCGGGCAGATCGCCAAAGTGCACCCGCAGGTCCAGGCCCTGCTCCACGAGGTTGACCGGGCGGTCGCTCAGGTGCAGCTGCACCTCGACCTCGGGATGCAGCCGCACGAAGCGCGACAGCAGCGGCGCCACCTGCCGCCGGCCAAAGCCCAGCGTGGCGCTGACCCGCAGCAGCCCGCGCGGCGCCGCCCGGCCGCCGGCCACCGTGCGCTCCAGTTGCTCCAGCTCCTCCAGCACCCGCGCGCCGTCGACCAGATAGGTTTCGCCCTCAGGCGTCAGGCTCAGGCGCCGGGTGGTGCGCTGCATCAGCCGCACCCCCAGCCGCCGCTCGATGGCGGCCAGCCGCTTGCTGGCAGCCGGCGGCGTCACGCCCAGCTCTTGCGCCGCCGCCGCCAAGCTGCCCCGCTTGACCACCAGGGCAAAGAACGCCAAGTCTGAAAACCCGTCCATGCCTATGCCGCCCATTCGTTACTTGAACGACTGTAAGTTGTTCTGCAATTGACATTATGTTCAGCAAGCGCAGGTCTACGATCCTCATCACTCAAACAATGATGGAGACAAGACCATGCAAAGACGACACCTGCTTTCCACCCTGGCGCTTCTGGCAGCACCACTCTGTGCCAGCCTGACCAGCCCGGCGGCTCAGGCGCAAAGCTACCCGGAGCGGGGCATCAAGCTGGTGGTGCCTTACGCCCCCGGCGGCAGCGCCGACATCGCCGCCCGCCTGATTGCCGACGAATGGGCCAAGTCGCTGGGCGGCTCGATCTTCATCGAGAACAAGGGCGGCGCCGGCGGCAACCTGGGCGTGGACATGGTGGCCAAGGCGCCGGCCGACGGCTACACCATCGGCCTTCAAACGGTGTCGCTGGCCATCAACCCGGCCTTGACGGCCAGGATGCCCTACGACACCTTGAAGGACCTCGCACCGATCGGCCTGGTGGCCAGCTCGCAGCATGTGCTGGTGGTCGGCAACAACAGCAAGGCCCGCACGCTGAAGGAGCTGCTGGCGCAGATGAAGGCACAGCCGGGCAAGTTCACTTACGGCTCGGCCGGCTCGGGCAGCACCTTTCACATGTCGGCTGAACTGCTCAAGTCGGTGGCCGGCGTACCGATCGTGCACATCCCCTACCGCGGCGGCGGCCCGGCCCTGACCGACACCATCGCCGGGCAGGTGGACATGAGCTTTCCGGTGCTGTCGGCTGCGCGCGGACATGTGCTGGCCGGCAAGCTGCATGCGCTGGGCGTGACCGGCCCCAAGCGCTCTCCACTGCTGCCCGACGTGCCGACCATCGCCGAGGCCGGCCTGCCGGGCTACAACTTCGAGACTTGGTTCATCGTGTTCGCACCGGCGGCCACGCCCAAGCCAGTGATCGACAAGCTCAATGCCGCGCTCAACCAGGCGCTGGCCAGCGCCACCTTGAAGGACCGAATGGTCAAGGAAGGCTTTGACCCGACACCGTCGACCCCGGCACAAGCCCGAGCACGGCTCGAAAAGGAAATGCCGCAATGGGCCAAACTGATCAAGGAACGCGGCATCACCGCAGACTGAGCAAAGCCCCATGCCTGAGCAAACCACCCCAACGCCCCTGACCCTCTACCGCAAGCTGGTGCAGAGCCACACCGTGGCCACGCTGGACGCGCAGAACGTGCTGCTGTTCTGCGACCTGCACCTGATG
>CALRVU010000187.1:0-6387 GCA_943371685.1 Bordetella parapertussis
GCCACTTTCCTTGTGTTCTCCCTGCCGGCCCACGCCCAACCCACGGAGAGCGGGCGCTGGGTTGAGTACTACAGAACTGGAGGTGGCCAGCCGGTTGAGTGGGATCTAAATGAGGTCGATCTCGACTCGCTCACACAGGTCAACGAGCATCTGCAGTACTTGGTCCGCGTAAGGTACGCTGACGGTAAGACTTCAACACTCCTGAAGTTGCAGGTTGACTGTGTGAAACGCACTCGAGGCCAATTCCCGGACCCTGTGATGCGCGATACATTCAATGGAACGCTTGGACGAGAGGAAGTGAAGGCGGTTTGCCTAGCGGCTGCGAAGGAAGGCAAGTAGAAGCATGCACAAGCACGCAGCGGGTGAGGCCCAGCCCCTCGGTCGAGGCGAGGCCCACATATTTCCAGAGAACTACCACGACATGTCTGAAGATGACCGAGTGGCACATTGGGTGGGATGCATCTATCGTGGTATGAGATGGGCGGGTGAAATCGGTCATGACGAGATATCGATTCTTGACAGTAGAGAATTGGATAGGTGGAAAGAACTAGATCCAACAGTTGAGCGGTTAATGCCACGAGTCTTGGAAGTTCTGGCAGGAATGTGGTTGGAGCCAAAAGATACGTTCTTCCAACGCATCAACGAACAAATGGGCACGCAGTTTTCTCGCCCATCGAACAAGCAATTCGATTCAAGGCGCAAAGAGATTCTCAAGTCACCGTCCATCGGATCGACTTGCAGCGAAGAGATCAAGAAGAATTGGTGGAAGTTTTGAATTTAACAGGTACGCCTAGCAAATCCGTGAACGAGATTCGCAATATTCTGCGCACATTGATTCCCTCCGCTGCGCTCCGGCGCCCGTTATGTTCAACGGTAGACATGACCCCGCATCACCGTTCATTGCAAGGCTCAGTCGTCGCCATAGCTCTGGCGGTCATTTCCGCCTGCGCACACTTCGTTTCATGGGACGACTCAAGCAAGTCGTGGGTGGGGCAACCGATATCAAAGTTCGCCAAGCTCAATGGAAGCGCGACTGAGGTTGTTCCTCAAGGACGCGGTGAGTCTGAATATCGGTACGACCTCCCTAAGCTAGGCTCAGGTTGCGTGCACTGGTGGCATGTGAACAATGAGGGCGTCATCGTCGGCTATCGGTACCAAGGGTCTTGCAGAGTGATCGGCTGAGCCGCCGCATGTCTAATCCGTCGCTCAGGCGGGCGTGCCTTCGGCGCGCCACATACCTTCAATCTTAGGCATCACATCCACGCCCATGCGCTCTCTCGCCATACTGTTCAGTCTCTTGCTCTGTCTTGCTGTTTCGCACGCGGCGGAACCAAGCAAGGTCCGTGTGCTGTCTTTTGTTCTCGTCTCTGAGCCTAAGTTGCCAGACGCCAAGGCATTTCGAGCCGATCTTGAGAGGCGACTAGGCAGCCGCCTGACCGTCAACAACATCGATGCGGATGGAGACACGGTCATCCTCCTTCGCGTCGCGGGCGGTACGGTCATGGTTGGCCTCATTGGAGCCCCGCTTCCCAAGGGACAGATCGATGACTTGTGTGCCGCGGCGTGGTATTGGCGCCAAGCGTGCGACGCAACCTCGGCCCACAAGGCCCACATCGCGGTGAGCGTTCTCGACACGACTCTCGACAAACTTGATGCGAGTCTCTTGCTGACGGATGTCGTGGCCTCTTTGATGGACAGCAATGCCATCGCGAGCTACTGGGGAGCCAGTCTTCAGTCCCGCGAAGCTTTCTTGCGCCAGAGCGCCAAGATCAGCCGCGAGCTGCCTCCCGCTTGGCTATGGGTCAACTTTCGACTCAGCAACGACGTCGAGAAGGGCTTTTCGCTGTCCACCCAAGGCATGGAAGACTTCAATCTGCGCGAGATCGAGGCAAAGGACGTCAAGCGCCCTGGGCGAGACGTGTTCACCTTGCTGGTTGGAATGGGGCAGTACCTAATCTCCAAAGGCCCTGTTATCAAGGATGGTGAGACCATTGGTGATTCCCCATCGCTCAACATCCGGGTACGGCAGAGCCATTCATACTGGCGGGAGGGCGCCACGGTGTACAGGGTAACTTGGCCCAACTAGCCACCGCCTTGGTGCCGAGCCCCTCGACCTGATCTGCCGCTGCAGAACTTGCTGAGTTGCTTGAACCGCTTTGCGTCGAACCCATTGGAGATGGTGGCTTGCTGCGCGCCAGAGAATGCCTTGGCCTTCTTGCTCGGTCTGGTGCGCTATTGCTCATGCCTTTGCGATCTGACTTTTCATCGCAGGCGGCCCAGGCCCGCTGCGTTCGCTGGTCGGCGGAATTGGAACGTTAGGCAGCAAATGAAGCGAGTCTCTGCCAAGTTGACCAAGCTAGCAGTCAGTGTGATGATCACCGCGGCATCTGGAGCGGCACCTGCATATCAACATGCCTCTCAACCCATTGGTTCTCCCCAATCTCACGACCCTTCAGCGCCGAGCGCGTGCGCTTGCCATGCTCGAAGCCATCGTCTGCCCCGAGTGGCCCGACAGATATTACAGCTACAACTGCAAATGGGGACCAGGAGAGGAGTTGTCCTCAATGCGCAATGGTTTGGGAGATGACTGGTTCTTGTTATTTGGACCGTTCGGCGCGGCAATCAAGGGACTCGCTCACGAATCCCCGATGGCCGGGGACTCTGAACTACTGCTCGCTGCACGAACAAGTATCCCGGAGAACTTCCAAGCCTTCGTTGCCGAACCCGCGTTCGGTTGGGGCTCGATGAGCTACTGCCACTGGCGCAGCAAGAGTGACGAGTCATGGAATCGTGTGGTTCACCCCGACCCGGGCAACGCAGAGGCAGACGACGGGTCGGTAGAGTTCCTTTCGCTGCTGCACGAACCGGCCAGAGCCTACGTTGATTTTGCCGAGTTGTACTACGAGGTCTCGGTGCCGGAACAATCAGTCGAGACGCTCTACCATTGCACGCCGCTGACCGATTCGCTCGTGAAGTCGATCAATCCTGAACTGTCGCTCCAGGATGTTGCTTCGGACGCCACTGAGATCGGCTACCCACTGAGTAGCGATGCATAAGCACCAGCTCAACGGAACCCGCCAGGGCGCCTGCCTCCGCAGGCCCCTTATGTCGAACGCTAGGCCGCAGCAAGGAATGCCACTCGCCCACATGATCACTAGATTGGACGCCGACGAAGCCATGTTCAGGTACCTGCGCATGCTAGAGCGCGAAATGGATCTGTTCGGCTCATCACTGCCAAAGAACAGGAATCGTCCACCTCACATACTGACTGTCATGGACGTTCAAGAACACGACTTTGGTTGGGTCTATCTCTACAACTCGAAGGAGTACGTTGAGTCCGGAGACTTCAACGTTTCTCTCGTCGGCAATGCGCCGGTGATCGTTGATCGGGTCGATGGAAGGCTTTACGGAACTGGCACTTCCAAACCAACTGAGCACTATCTGAACGATTTTCGACGCGGGATTCGCCATGTACTCTGAGAGGGGTGCATCTGCGGGGAATCAGCGACCCAACAAGGCGCTTGAATGGACCTTGGCTGGTTGGCCGCACGCCGAAAATCAGTTGATCATCGTTTCTCGCGGCCAGCCGGCTTCATCCCCTCAGCTCCAACGTTCGTCATGACATGAAGCGCCTCTTCGCTCTGTTAAGTTGTCTTGTTAGCTTTGCTTGTACGCCGCAAACACTAAGCCCGTCACGGTTTACGGAGGAGTTTTCAAAGGCGGTACGTCTAGCGAGTCCATCGACCCGAGTGGCGGTCAAGTCTGATTTGGAGGTTCTGCTCACAAATTCTGCCGGCAAAGACTCTACAGTATTTCTGGATAATGCCTATAAGGAGTATCTTCAGGACAATTATGGCATCGACGGGGTAATTCAGAGATATGTCGCTTCTTATCTTGATGTGAGGTACGATGAAGTTGCAATAGATCGATCACTCATCGTTCCTGTCATCAAGGATCGTCAGTGGTTGAGCGATATTTCCCAGTCTTTGCAGAATAGCGGCAAAAATCAGCCTCTCGAACATGTCGTCGAGGACTTGAACGAGCGGCTTGTTATTGTCTATGCCGAAGACAGCCCAAATAGCATTCGATACCTCATTCCAAAAAATCTGGAAGAGATCGGTTTGTCTAAAGCAGAGCTTCGAAAACTATCCATTGAAAATCTAAAAAGAGTTCTGCCTGATATTGAGCTTCACAAGGGGCCGCTTGTTTCGATGATTACGGCTGGAGGGAGCTTTGAAGCCAGTCTTTTGCTTTTCGACGATCTGTGGAATGGTGATTCAATCAAGGTTGAAGGAGATTTAGTTGTGGCTATACCTTCGCGGGACCTTCTCCTCGTCACTGGGTCAAAAACTCCCGGCGGCATCGCCAAGCTCCGAGAACTTGCGACTCGGTCGTTGCAGAAGGCTTCTTATCACCTGACCGACGAATTGTTCGTCTATCAGAATGGTCAGTTTGTGAAACTTGAGGGGCTGTAATGCCTAACCACTCCGTCGAGAGGGATCGGCCACAAGCTGCACGTGTGAGTTCCCTGCGCGCATTCGCCGCTGCGGCGGGCCCTCACGTCAAACGTTAGTCCGTCAATGCACATCGAGACAGTTGCATTCGACCGCGTGTTCGACATTCAGCGCAGAGTTGCCACGCGCTACAAAACTCAGTACACAGATTTTTCATTCGAGTCCGGAGGCAAGAAGCGCTACGCAGTGCAGGTTCCTGGATGGCCTCGCATTGAGGCAGGAGACACTGTTACTGCGGTACTGGAGAAGGAAGGGAATTGGCAAACACTGGCGGGTTGGAAGAACTACGCGAATGGCGAAATCGTGTTACCGGCAGTTGGCCCCTGCATTGCCGGGATTTGGCGAGGTGCCTTCTTCGGAACCATGTTTCTGATCTCGTTCACCAATGCTGAGACTCCCACTGGGCGCGTTGCTTCCGGATGCGCTTCTGCCATTGGATTTGCCATTGTGGTGGGACTGCTGCTGCAGTGGCGGCGGAAGAAGATGCAAGCTGTGGCCATTCAGCGTGCAGTCTGATCGGTCTCTCCAGCGGACCCGCAACTGCATGCCATCTATGGGCCCCATGTCATTCCGGTCCTGCGGCATCATTCCTTCCCGTGGCCAGTTGGCTTCAACGATGGGGTTGCAAGATTGGCTTCGACGGAGAAGTCGCGTTGATTTTGCTGTGAAATGAATGGACCAGAACGATGGCTGCGCCAATATTCTGAGTTTGGCAAGTGTTCATGCACCCCCAGCAATGCAACGAACAGACAGATTCTGGATGTTCTGTAGGCCTTTCCTGGCCATTCTTTCGAGCCGGTTCGCAACCGCTGGTCACTTCATGCCTCCACTCCATTCTGGGCCTTCCGTGCCCAGCCGCCGTTCGCTGCTCAACTTCGACGTTTGACATATGAAAATTCTCTACGAAGCATCAAACGCTGCTGAAGCGCACATGTTGGTCGATTTGCTCAAACAGCAGGGCATCACAGCAGAAGTTCAAGGCGCGCACCTTCAGGGCGCCGTCGGTGGTCTGCCGGCCATGGGCTTGGTCCGTCTGGTTGTTGATGAGCAGGACTTCGAATCCGCCCGAGCGGCGATCCAAAAGTGGGAAGCGATCGAGGTAGATGAGACACCCGCCATCAGACATGAACCGAAGAGGTCCAAGTGGTATGAGGGCTTCCTGCTGGGTCTAGCCGTTGGAGTCGGTGGGATGTATGCGGCGTATCGAACACCAGCCACCGTCGATGGCACTGACTACAACCGAGACGGCGTGCTGGAAGAAAAGTGGACTTACACCCTCAATGACAGGCCTTACAGAATGGAGGCGGATCGCAATCTTGACCGTAAGGTCGATTACATCGCCACCTACGATTTGCGTGGACAAATCGATGTGGCTGAGTCGGATGACGATTTCAACGGCACTTTCGAAACGAAGACTCATTTTCGAGAAGGCAACGCCGTCTCAGCCGAAACAGACACCGACGGTGATCAATATCCGGATCTACGCACCTATTTCAGAGCGGGTGTTCTGGATTCTATTGCATACATCAAACCAACAACTGGACTTCCAGTCCGCATCGAACATTTTATACTTGGCAAGCTTTTGTTCACTGATTCCGACTCCGACGACGACGGCAAGCTGGATACCAGACTGACTTACTCCTCTTTGGGTGAGGTGGCCACACGCGAACCCGTTCCAGATCAAGCGACAAAGTGAGGCATATGTCTGGCTATTCAACCAAAAGGACTTGCTCCGGCAAGCTGGGTCAAGCGTTTCAACTCGAACGTTGCACACCAAGATGAAAATCTTCGCAGGCTGTATCGGTGTTCTGGTGGCAGGCCTGGCTCTGGCCTCGGATACAAATCCCCTTCTCGCGCAGTTGAGTGCTGACTT
>CALRVU010000188.1:0-6361 GCA_943371685.1 Bordetella parapertussis
CATGCCGCAGTAGTCCGACAGGTCCACCGCGGGCAGTTGCAGCCCGAGGTTTTCGACCACCCCCCGGCAGAGGCCCATGGCCAGTGCCGAGGGCTGCACCTCCGGCGCCGAGCGAGTGGTGCTCACGGCCACGGCATCGATGGCCATCATCTGCGGCCCCAGCCGGAAAAACATCAGCGGCCGTGTCGCGCTGCTCAGGGCGGCGGCGTCGCGGTTGCCGACCATCGCGCTGCGCTCTGGTTCCGGGTCGTCGATCATCGGCAGGCCCGGCAGCGCACACAGGGCTTGTGGCGACAGCAGGTTGGCCAGGCTGTCGTCACCTTCGCGCCGCACGCTGGCGGCAAACAGTGCGGACAGGCCGTCGCCCCGCACCCGGTGCACGCCGTTGGCCGTGCAGCGGAAGGTGCCGGTCACCTGATCGGCCAGCAAACCGAGCAAGCGGCCCTGGTGAACCATCACCACCACGCAAGGGTGGGTGGCCTCATTGGGCTGGCGGCAGAGCAGCTGGCGCAGATCGAGCACCGGCAGCAAGGCGCCGCGCAGGTCGATGGCGCCGATCAGGCCGGGTGCCTGGCCCGGCACGCAACGCAAGGGTGTCAGCTCCACCACCTCGCGCAGGGCCCTCAGCGGCAGCGCCACATGCAGGGTGCCGAGTTGAAAGCCACCGCCGCCATCGGCCAGCAGTTCGGCAATCAGCTCGGCGGCTGCTCCATCCTCGTCGACGGTCACCGACCGCTCCCTGACGCGGGCCCGGAGCCCGAGAGTTCATTGATCAGCCTCGACACGGCCTGGCTGGTGCCACGCTGGGCATCTGCCGCCTGCGCGATGGCCGTGGCGCTCTGGTTGGTGCGCTGCACGCTGCTCAGGACGCCATCAAAGCTCTGCGAGGCCTCACGGCTGACCTCGGCGCCCTTGGAGATCTGCAGTGCTGATTCGTCGATCAGGCTGGCGATCTCGCGGGCGGCGATGCTGGAGCGCTCGGCGAGCTTGCGCACCTCGCCGGCCACCACCGAAAAGCCCACGCCGTGGGCGCCGGCGCGGGCCGCCTCGATGGCCGCATTGAAGGCCAGCAGATTGGTCTGGTTGGCGATCTCGCCGATGACCCGCACGATCTCGCCCATCTTGGCAGCGCCGGTCTGGATGGCGGTGATGGCGGCGATCGACTTGGCCAGTGCTTCATGCCCGGCGCGAGCCGCCTGGGTGGCGTCGGCGGCGGTTTCGGCCGCCACGCCAGAGTTGGCGGCAATCTGGGTGATGCTCTGCACCAGTTCGTCGATGCCCTGGCGCATCTCCACGGCCTTGTTCGAGATGCGCTGCTCCATCTCGACCTCATGGGTCACGTCGAAGGCGTACTTCACCACCTTGCTGACCCGGCCGTTGAGATCCAGGATGGGGTTGTAGGTGGCCTGGATCCACACGCGGCGGTTGTACTTGCCCATGCGCTGGAAGCGGCCCGATACCAGCTTGCCCTCGCCCAGGCGCAGCCAGAAGTCCCGGTACTCAGGCCCTTGCACATACTCGGCGTCGCACAGGAAGCTGTGGTGCTGGCCCTGGATCTCGCGCAGGGTGTAGCCCATGGCGGCCAGGAAGTTGCGATTGGCGGTGAGCACCCGGCCGTCGAGGTCGAACTCGATCACGGCCTGGCCCTTGTCGATGGCCGCCACCTTGGCCTCAAACTCGGCGGCGCGCAGCTTGCCGTTCGTCACGTCGCTGGCAAACTTGACCACCTTGATCGGATTGCCTCGCGGATCGAAGATGGGGTTGTAGGTGGCCTGGATCCAGACCTCGCGGCCATCGCGGCCCAGACGCTTGTACTCGCCGCATTCCACCTCGCCGCGGCTCAGGCGCTCCCAGAAGGCCTGGTAGTCCGAGCTGGCCGCCTGATCCGGCGGCACGAACATGCGGTGATGGCGCCCCTTCACATCGTCCAGGTGGTAGCCCATCAACTTGAGGAAGTTGGCGTTCGCATTCAACACCCGCCCGGTCAGGTCGAACTCGATCACGGCTTGCGAGCGCTCAATGGCGTTGATCTTGCCGGTGGCCTCCTGGCGGATGGTCTTTTCCTCGGTCACGTCCTGTGCAATAACGACCACCTTCTGCAGCCGTTCGGCCGTGTCCAGCACCGGGCTGCAGATGGCCGAGAGCCAGACCTCGCGGCCATTGGCACCGCGGGCACGGTACTCCAGGCTGGCGCTGCGGCCTTCGCGCAGGCGGTTCCATAGTTCGGTCTGCTCGTCCTTGCGCAGGTCTTCCTCAAAGTGCAGGGAGTCTTCCGCGCGGCCGATGCATTCCTCGCGGGTCAAGCCCAGCGACTTGAGCAGGCGGTCGTTGATGGCGCAGATGCGGCGGTCCGCCGTCAACTCCATCAGCCCAGCGCTTTGCGAAAGTGCCGACATGCGGGCCTCGTTTTCCAGCGCAGCCTGTTTGACGGCGGTGATGTCGGTGGCGTATTTGACGACCTTGACCGGATGGCCTTCCAGGTCGAGGATGGGGTTGTAGTTGGCCTGGATCCAGACCGGATCGCCGTTCTTGCCGATGCGCTGAAATTCACCACTCTGGTACTCACCGGCGTTCAGGCGCTGCCAGAACTGGCGGTAGGGCGCGGACTTGGCTTCGTCCACGGTCACGAACATGCGGTGATGTTGCCCCTGGATCTCTTCGAGTCGATAGCCCATGGCCTCAAGGAAGTTGTCATTGGCCCACAACACCAGGCCCGACAGATCGAACTCGATCACGCCCTGCGATCGGCTGATGGCGTCCACCTTGCCTTCGTCCTCCAGCGTCTTGAGCTTTTGCGGCGTGATGTCGGTGGCGAACTTGACGATTTTCTTGGGCTTGCCGCTCGCGTCCAGGATGGGCGTGTAGGTGGCACTCAGCCAGATCGGCTGCCCATTGCCTGCCACACGCCGGAACTCGCCGGACTGTGGATGGCCATTGTTGAGCGCTTGCCAGAAGCTGTCGTAGTGCTCATCGGCAATGGTTTCTGGCGTGCAGAACTTGCGATGATGTTCACCGATCACGTCTTTGCGCCGGTAGCCCATGGTGCGCAGGAACAGTTCGTTGGCACAGACCACGCGGCCCTCCAGATCGAACTCGATCACGGCCTGAGTACGGTTGATGGCAGCCAGCACCCCATCAGCCTCGATCACGCGCTCTTTGGAGGCGGTGACATCGGTGGCGTACTTGACGACCCGGATGGGCAGGCCGTTGAAGCCGATCACCGGCAAGTACGCCGCCAGCAGCCAGACCGTGCGACCGTCGACACCCAGGCGCTGGAACTCGCCCGACTGAACCTCGCCACTGCGCAGCGCCGTCCAGAACTGGCTGTATTCATCGCTGTCCACCAACGCTGGCGGGCAGAGCATGGAATGCGGCTGGCCCAGCACCTGCTCGCGCTGGTAGCCGAGCGCGGTCAGATATTGGTCGTTGACGCGGCAGATCGTGCCGTCCAGTTCAAACTCGATCACCGCCTGGGTGCGGTCGATGGCGGCCAGGCGCTGGTCGTTCTCCAGGGCCTGGCGCTTCACATCCGTGACATCGCTGGCGAACTTGACCACCGAGATGACCTGACCCTCGGCATTGAAGACCGGGTTGTAGCTGGCTTGCAGGTACAAGGTCTTGCCGCTGCAGTGCCGCCGCTTGAACTGGGCCTGCACGAACTCGGCAGCGCGCAGGCGCGCCCAAAGTGCCTCGTAGTCCGGCGAGGCGACCATGTCTTCGTCGCAGAACATCCGGTGGGGCTGGCCGATCACCTGCTCGGGGGCATAGCCGAACAGGTCGAGGTAGTTGGCATTGGCGCGCAGCAGCGTGCCGTCCAGCGCAAACTCGGCGACCGCCTGGCTGCGCTCGATGGCGGCATACAAGCTGGCCAGTTCGGCCGTGGGCCGAGCAGCAGTGGTTTTGCGCACGGCAAGCGCTTCATCAATCGAATGGGCAGACAAGGCACTCTCCTGGGTCTCGAGTCGACTTCGGAGGTATCGACGGCCCAGCAGTCGGCTTGAGGCCGACAGACCGGTCTGCGTGACTTGTTGCTCAGTCCAGCGCCACGACGCCCGGCACGACGGTGGCCAGATCGACCCGGGTTTCGTCCAGTTGCACCAGCGTGGCTTGGCGGGCGGCCAGAGGGTCGCGCGCCCGCAGCGCGGTCAGGATAGCCTTGTGGCGGGGCAGGGACAGGGCATGGGTGTCCGGGTGCTGGCTGCTGAGCTTGATCGACTCGCGCAGGGCCAGCGACAGCATGTTGCCGATGTAGGCCAGCAGGTCGTTGTTGGTGGCCTCGGCAATGCGCCGGTGGAAGGCCACATCGGGCTCCAGCAGCTCGTCCGGGGTTCGGGCGGCGGCCATGCCCTCATAGGCCTGGGCGATGGCGTCGAGCTGGGCCGGGCTGGCCACCTGGGCCGCCAGGGCGGCGGCGGCCGGCTCAAAGATCAGCCGCACCGCCAGCAAGGTGCTGACGAACTCGCGCTGGGGCTTGGACTGGATCAGCCAGTACAGCACGTCGGGGTCGAGCAGGTGCCACTCGTTGCGCGGCCGCACCACTGCGCCCGTGCGCTGCTTGGACACCACCAGGCCCTTGGCCACCAGCACCCGCACCGCCTCGCGCAGCACCGGCCGGCTCACTTCATAGGCGGCCAGCAGGGCGGCCTCGGCCGGCAGGCGCTCGCCAGGGGCCAGCTCGCCGCTGACGATGCGCATGCCCAGCTCCCGCACGATGCGGCCATGCATGCTCTTGCCGTCGGGCTTGCGGCCATAGGTGGAGTTCTCGGCGCGGGTCTTGGATTCCATGGGTCTTGAAACGGCTGGGCAGGGGCGGTACGCCGACGCGGCTGAGCGCCTAGTGTGCCCCATCCTTGGCGGCCTGCCCGCTGTCAAACACCGCGACAAAGCCGCCATGCGCGGCCAGCCGCACACGGGTCTGCCGGCTGGCGGCCAGCCTGCCTCGCGCCAACTCGCGCGGCCCCCGGCCATCGCTGATCATCCGCCCCGTCTGGCCCGCCAGAAAACCGAGGTCCAGTGTCAGCGTCAGCGGCTGCTTTCCGGCGTTCAGGCCGGCCACATGCCAGCGGTTGCCGCTGCGCCGGGCCAGCACCACATGCTGGCCGGGCACGCCGGTGATGAAGCGGGTTTCGTCCCAGCTGCGAGGCAGCGTGCGCAGGGTCAGGCGCACGGCCTCGGGCACGCTGGCCATGCCGGTGGGCACCTCGGCATAGTGCTGGATGCCCGAGGTGAACAGCACGGCCTCCGCCAGCTCGAAGCCGTTGCGGGTGCGCCGCGCGATGCCCGGGATGTCGCCGAACACCAGCGGCGTGAAGTCCATCGGGTCGAACAGGTTGCGGGCAAAGGGCAGCATGGCGGCGTGGCTGGCCACCGCGTCCTGGTCGGGCTGGCCGAAGGTGGTGAACTCCAGGCCCTTGACGGCTTCCATGGTCATCAGGTGGGGCCAGCTGCGCTGCCAGCCGCGCGGCAGCGTGCTGCCGTGGAAGTTGACCAGCAGGCCGAACTCGGCCGCATCCTGCAGGATGTCCAGGTAGTAGCGGATCACCGACTGGCCGTCGCCGCCGAAGAAGTCGACCTTGACGCCTTTGACGCCGATGTCGCGCAGCCAGGCAAACTCGGCCCGGCGGCTGGCCCGCTCGGTCATCAGGTTGCGGGGGGTCAGCGGGGTCTCGTTCCAGCTGCCGGCCGAGTTGTACCAGAGCAGCACGCCCACACCCTGGGCCGCGCCGTGGGCCACCAGCGCCGGGATGCGCTCGCGGCCGATCTGGACATCCCAGCCGGCGTCGATCAGGGTGTAGTTCCAGCCCATCTCGGCGGCATAGTCGATGAAGCGCCGCTGCACGTCGAACACCGCGGACTCGTCCTTCAGCAACGGCCAGCTCCAGCTGGCATGGCCGGGCTGGATGCGCGCGGCATCAAAGGCCACCTGGGGTGGCGGGGCCAGGTCGGTGCCCAGCGTGCTCTGCATCACCGTGGCCAGGCTGCCGATGGCCATCAGCCGCCAGGGCGAGCGCAGCTGATCCTGGTCGTGGGCCAGCAGGGCGCCGCCGGGCATCACCTCCTCGGCCATGGGCGGGGCCAGGCGGTACTCTCCGCCGCTCGAGTCTGCCGCCAGCCGCGAGGCATGCCAGCTGCCGTCCATGTCGGCCTCGGACACGGCAACCCAGTCCGGCCCGCTGCGAAACAGCGCCGGGAAGACCCAGCCGGCGGGCAGCGGCGAGGGCGTGCCCACCGGCATGTCGAGCCGGTAGTGCTCTTCATACGCCGGGTTGCTGCGCATGTAGCCGGTCTTGGCCACCTGCATGGGCTGCAGCCAGGCGCGGGTGTGCGGTGCAAAGCGCAGGCTGCTGATCTCGCGCTGCAG
>CALRVU010000189.1:0-6341 GCA_943371685.1 Bordetella parapertussis
GCATCTTGCGGCGCACGGCGGTCTCGCCAAAGATGGCCTTGATGTCCAGCAGGCCGATGCCACGCACCTCCAGCAGGTTCATCAGCAGTTCGGGGCAGCGGCCCTCCAGCACCGTCTGGGCGATGCGGAACAGGTCCACGGCGTCATCGGCCACCAGGCCGTGGCCGCGTGAGATCAGCTCCAGACCCAGCTCGCTCTTGCCCAGGCCGGACTCACCGGTCAGCAGCACGCCCAAGCCGAGGATGTCCATGAACACGCCGTGGCGGGTGGTGCGCTCGGCCATCAGCTGGCTGAGGTAGGCGCGAACCACGTCGATCACATGGCCGGCCGAATGGCTGGTGGTGAACAGCGGGATCTCGGCGCGGTCGCACATGGCCACCAGCCGCTCGGGCGGGCGCTGGTCGTCGGCCACGATGATCACCGGTGGCTCGAGGGTGACGATGCGCTGGATGCGCCGCTCCTGCACCTCGGGTGCGCTGAGCGCGCTGAGGTAGTTCACCTCGCGCCGGCCCACCAACTGCACCCGGTAGGGGTGGATGTAGTTCAGGTAGCCGACCAGGTCGGCGGCCGAGCGAGCGTCGCGCACGGCGGCTTCATCGAAGCGCCGCTCGGGGTGGGCATGGCCGGCGATCCACTCCCAGCGCAAGGCGGGTTGATGTTCTTCGAACAGCGCCTCGGCGCTGATGGAAATGGGTTTCACGCGCTGCGCTGCTCTGGCCGGATCAGGCGACCGACTTCAGTGGTTCCCAGCGCTGGATCAGTTCATGGACCGCGGCCGGATCGGCCTCGGTCTTGAGCTTCTCGCGCAGTTCGCGGTCCGACAGCAATTCGGCGATCTCGGACAGGATCTCGAGATGACGCTGGGTGGCAGCCTCGGGCACCAGCAAGAAGATCAGCAGGCTGACCGGTTCGTCGTCGGGTGCATCAAAGGGGATGGCCTGTTGTACGCGCAGCACGGCGGCCAGCGGGTTCTTCAATCCCTTGACGCGACCATGGGGAACGGCCACGCCGTGCCCCAGACCGGTGGAGCCCAGGCGTTCGCGGGCGAACAGGTTGTCAGTGACGGTGGCCCGGGCGATCGCATGCTGGTTTTCAAACAGCAGACCTGCGTGCTCGAACACGCGCTTTTTGCTGGTGGCGTCCACGCCCACCAGCACATTGGCGGGGGGCAGGATGGCGGCAAGGCGGTTCATGAAGGAATTCTCCGACGACAAGTCTTTGTTTGAAGCCGCCGGCGGGTCAGTGCAGGCTGGCAAGGGAGCGGATTATAGAAATCGACAAACGGAACATGAACTTGAACGTTCATTCAGGCAAGTCCGCTGACACAAGCTGCTGCATTGCAGCAACACCCGCTTACACCCGGGCCAGCCTGGCCTGCGCCATGCAAAACGGCCCCGAAGGGCCGTGCGTGCCACGGAGGAGCGTGCCTCAGAGGGTCATGGCTGCCTGTCGTTTGACCGACGCGTGATGATGGTCTTGCAGGCGGTCCTTGTGCCGGCAGACCTGGCGATCCAGCTTGTCCATCAGCTGGTCGATGGCGGCGTACAGGTCTTCGTGGGATTGCTCCACGAAAATATCCTTGCCTTTGACATGGAGGGTGACCTCCGCTTTCTGTCGTCGTTCCTTCTCCTTCAGATTCTCAACCGTCAGCAGGACGTTGACGTCCACCACTTGGTCAAAATGCCGCTTGACCCGGTCCAGCTTGGTGAGCACGTACTCGCGCAGTGCTGGCGTCACTTCAAGGTGATGTCCGCTGATCGTCAGGTTCATCGAGGACTCCTTTCAGGAGGGGAGGAGGAAGGAGCAGGTCTTGGGGCCTGCACTCCGAAGGGCGTTTCAGGGCCTTTCGTTGAGTCCAGTTTGACGCTGAAGACGCGCTTTGGCAAGAATGGTCACGAGCCTGTCATGCAGTTAGACTCCGTGGTTGTGCGCACTAGTGCACGGCATCCGGCAGTGCGGTCGCGCAGCATGGCGATTGACCCATAATCCGGCCACTTCATTGGTTTGAGAGTGCACGACTTGGACACCCCACCCCCTCGGTGACCGTCCATTCCGGCAGCCCGACTCGCCCAGCCCAGGTGCTGCGGCCAACGCGGCTGGTCTGGGGTGAGGCGGTCCGCAGCCCCGACTTGAACCCAGCGCCCCCCGCACCGCAGCTTGGCGGTGCAGCCCCTGCCGGAAGTTCCCATGCTCAACGTATTCACGCTGGACAAAGGCCGCTTGAGCGGCCGCCTGCTGCAAGAAGAGATCGATTCCGCCGCGGACCTGGCCCAGGTCCAGCCGGTCTGGGTCGACCTTGAGGCGCCGACGGCCGAGGAGATCGGCTGGATCGCCGGTCGCTTCGGTCTGCAGATCCCCGACAACATCGTCGACGACGATCTGGAGGAGTCGGCCCGCTTCTATGAAGAGGACAACGGCGAGCTGCACATCCGCTCCGACTTCCTGATCGACGACGACATCACGCCGCGCAATGTGCGGGTGGCCTTCATCCTCTACAACAAGGTGCTGTTCTCGGTCCATGCCGAGGACTTGCCGGTGTTCCGCCTGCTGCGCCTGCGCGCGCGCCGCAACCCGGCCCTGATCGAGGACGCCAAGGACGTGCTGCTCAAGCTCTATGACGCGGATGCCGAATACTCCGCCGACGCGCTCGAGGGCATCTACGACAGCCTGGAGAAGGTCAGTGCGCGGGTGCTCAAGCAGGATGTGGACGACCGCGCCGCCGGCGACGCCCTGTCGGCCATCGCCAAGGAAGAAGACTTGAACGGTCGCATCCGCCGCAATGTGATGGACACCCGCCGGGCGGTGAGCTTCATGATGCGCAGCCGCATGCTGAATGCCGAGCAGTTTGAAGAAGCGCGGCAGATTCTGCGCGACATCGATTCGCTCGACAGCCACACGGCCTTCCTGTTCGACAAGATCAACTTCCTGATGGACGCCACGGTCGGCTTCATCAACATCAACCAGAACAAGATCATCAAGATCTTCTCGGTGGCTTCGGTGGCGCTGCTGCCACCCACGCTGATCGCCAGCGTCTACGGCATGAACTTCCAGCACATGCCCGAGTTGAGCCAGACCTGGGGTTACCCGTTTGCGCTGGGCCTGATGGTGGCCTCGGTGGCAGCGCCGCTGATCTATTTCCGCCGCAAGGGCTGGATGCGCTGAAGGCCCTCATGCAACGCTGGCGTGCCATCACCCTGGACCTGGACGACACCTTGTGGCCGGTCTGGCCGGCCATCGAGCGGGCCGAGGCCGGCCTGCAGCGCTTTCTGGAGACCCATGCCCCGGCCACGGCCCGCCGCTTTGACACGCTCGCGCTGCGCCAGCTGCGTGAGGAGGTGAGTGCCGACCACCCGGAGTACGGCCACGACTTCACCTGGCTGCGCCGCACCAGCATCGCCCGTGCGCTGCGCTTGGCCGGTGAGGATCCGGCGCTGGCCGATCCCGCGTTCGAGGCTTTTTTCGCCCACCGCCAGCAGGTCGATCTGTTTCCTGAGGTGCCACAGGCGCTCGCCCAACTGGCCCGGCGCGGGCCGGTGCTGGCGCTGACCAATGGCAATGCCGATGTGCACCGGGTCGGCCTGGGGGCTCACTTCACGGGCAGCCTGTCGGCGCGCGAGTTCGGCCGGGGCAAGCCCGCCCCCGACTTCTTCCATGCGGCTTGCGAGCGTCTGGGCTGCGCGCCGGACGAGGTGCTGCATGTCGGTGACGACTGGGCCCTGGACATCGAGGGCGCCCATGCAGCGGGTCTGGCCAGCGTCTGGATCCACCGCCCGGGGCATCCGGGCAAACCGGCGGCGGCCCGGGCGCAACCGTGGCTCACGGTGCCCGACCTGGCCGCGCTGGTGGAGGCCTTGCACGCCTCTGACCGGGGCGATGGCGCGCCGGGCGCCTGGCGATAGGCGCCCGTCGGGCGATGCGCTCAGCGGCTCGCCTGGCGCTTGAGCCAGCGCATCAGGCTGCCCAGCACCGGCAGTTTCTCGTACAGCTCCTCCGCCACATCCCAGTAGTCGCGGTGCCATGCCACTCGGCCCTGCGCATCAAAGCGCAGATGGCTGCTGCCATGGACGGTCATGGGCTTGCCTCGGCTGATGAAGCAGAAGTCCCAGGTCAGAAAGCACTGCGCTTCTTCGGCCACGGCGGCCCGCACCACGAAGCGGGGGTTCTGCACGGCCTTGAACATGTGGGCAAAGATCGCCGTGATGGCCGGGATGCCCTCAACTTCGTTGAACGGATCCTTGAAATACGCCTGCGCGGCATAGAACTGGCCCAGGCGCGGCAGGTCGGCCGGCTGCAATTGCTCGAAGAAGTCGATGAAGGCCTGGACTTCGGGCCGGGCGTGCCGGACCATGCCGGCGACCGCGCCGGTGGCAGGGGATGCCGCGTGCGGGCTCACAGTCCCGTCACTTTCTGCACCAGTCTGAAGTAGGGGCGGTTGCCGAGGTGGCTGGCCCATCGGACCCAGCGGGTGAAGCGCCGCGGGAAGTCCATCTCGAAGTCGCCAGCCTGCCAGCCCAGCATCATTTGCCGCGCCGCTTCGTCGGCGCTGATCAGGCCGGGCATGGTGTAGTCGTTCTGTGCCACCAAAGGGGTGTCCACATAGCCCGGGCAGACCACCGACACGCCCACGCCCTGGCCTGTCAGGTCGAACCAGAGTGATTCGGCCAGGTTGATCAGGGCGGCCTTGGTCGGCCCGTAGGCCAGCGCATTGGGCAGGCCGCGATAGCCCGTCACGCTGCTGATCAGGCTGATGTGCCCGGCTTGCTGGCGCAGCAAGGTGGGCAGCACGGCGTCGAGCAGGTTCAGGGCGCCGACATAGTTCACCTGATCGTGGCGCAGCGCGTCGGCCAGGTCAAAGTTCTGGGCCCGCATGGCCTTGTAGTAGCCGGCGCAGAACACCACCAGGTCGAGCCGGCCATGGCGGGTGAGGATCTGCGACGCGGCCGCCTGCAGCGCAGGCGCATCGGTCACGTCCAGCGGCAGGGCCATGGCGCCGGGATGCTGTTCGGCGAACTGGGCCAACTCGGCCGCATTGCGGGCTGAGCAGACCACCTGGGCACCGGCGGCGTGCAGGCGCTCGGCCAGCGCACGGCCGATGCCGCTGGAGGCACCGACCAGCCAGACGACCTGGCCGGGCCACTGCGTGATGCGGGGGTTGAGGGGGGGCAGCAAGCTCATGGCGGCCGATCAGGGTTTGTAGAAGGACAAGGTGACCTCGCCCAGGCGCACGCCGAACTTGCTCATCACGGCCTTGTTCAGCATCACCTTGTCGTCCATCAGGTACATCCAGTCGTCGAACTGCACCTCGTAGACCGTGCCGTCCACCGGCAGGGCCAGGGTGTAGCGCCAGTTCAGGGCATTGCCGGCGGCCACGCCGGTGGCCTCGCCGATCACGTCATCGGCCCGGCCGATGTAGCGGCCGCCCGCCTCTTTGCGGATGCGCCAGACGCGGCGCTGCTTTTCGCCGTCCGAGTACACGAAGTCCTCTTCCAGCACGCCTTCATTGCCGGTCCAGCGGCCGGTCATGGCCACAGTGAAGCGGCGCACCACCTTGCCGGAGCGGTCGGTGAAGATGCCGTGGGCGGTCATCGGGCCGTTGAAGTAGGTGGGCAGGTCGAGCACCGGCGTCTGGCTGGCGTAGTCAGCCGGGCTGGGGCCGGCGCAGCCCAGCAGGCCGGCGGCCAGGGCCAGCGGCAGCAAGACGCGCAGGCAGCGCCGTGACAAGACAGGGCCGTTCGGCATCGTGGACATCAGCTTTCCTTTTCAATCTGCAAACGCCAGAGAGCGAGCCCGGCCAAGACCTTGAGCCCGCAGGGCAAGGCGCCATAAATCAGGGTCAGCGCCAGCGCACCGGCAGCGGTGGTGGTGCCGGGCTGGTAGCCCAGTGCCTGGAGCAGAGGCAGCGCCACACCGGCCGCCAGCGCCAGGTTGAACTTGGTGGCGAACTGCCACCAGCCGAACCAGGCGCCGTCGCTGCGGCCTTGCAGGCCCTCGCGTTGCAGCAGGCCGGCCAGCAGCGCGGGTGGTGCTGTCAGGTCGGCCCCCAGGGCGGCGCCGCTGGCCACGCAGATCAGCCAGAACGCGGTGGTGTCGCCCGGGCCCAGGGCCATGGCGCCGGAAAAGCTCAGCAGCGCCAGGCCCATGCCGGCGGCCCAGCAGCGCTGCAGCCCCCAGGCCTGCACCGCGCGCACCCACAGCGGCAGGGACAGCGCGGCCGCCGCAAAATAGCTGCCCAGGAACAGCGGGGCCAGGGCCTCGGCCTGCAACTGGTCGCGCACGAAGAACAGCACCAGCGTGGCCGGCACGGCACTGGCCACGCCGTTGAGCAGATAGACCCGAAGCAG
>CALRVU010000190.1:0-6314 GCA_943371685.1 Bordetella parapertussis
GGCAGCGGGCCGAATTGCGGGCGATCTCGCGGGCTGCAGCGTCTTTCTCGCGCTGAGCCTCCTGGGTCTTGGCCAGCACGAACTTCTTGGCGTTTTCCAGGTCCGCCTGTGCATTGGGCGCATTGGCCGGCCGCTCCAGGGTGGCGACCCGGTCAGCACCCGGCTTGAGCACGGTGTAGAAGCTGGTCTTGGCACCGCTGGGCCAGACGGCGGTAACCTCGGGCGTGGTGACCTCGGCCGATTTGCCGTCTGAGGGATAGCTCTGCGTGACCGGTGCCACACCCAGCTCGCGCTTGCCCTCGAACAGCACCGCGCCTTCGGGCACGGTTTCATAAGTCAGGGTGACCGACGCACCCGGACCGGTGGCGCAGGCAGTGAGCGCGGCGACCAGACTCAGGGCGGCCAGGGTGATCAGGCCGGAGCGGCGAGCGGGGGCATGGGGTTTCATCAGAAGGTCCTCGGTTTCAGCGCATCGCCATTTTGGGCGCAGCGCAGTTCTCGGCAATGTAGGCCGCATGGGTGGGCATCACGTCGACACAGGCCTGGATCACACCCTCGACCTCTTCCAGGTAGGCCTGGATCTCGGGCTCGGGAATCAGGTCGGTGAGCGGATGGTAAGACTGGGGCTGGATGCGCTGGCCGTGCATGACCTGCAACCAGCTGACCTTGGTGAACAATTCATTGCCTTCGCGGAACACGCGGCCATGGCTGCGGAACAGGTCCATGCGCTGCTGCAGCGTCTCGGGCACGTCCATCTCGCGGCAGTAGTTCCAGAAGGCCGAGTCGGTGCGCTCGGTGGCCTTGTAGTGCAGGATGATGAAGTCGCGCACCCATTCGTACTCCTGATTGAGCACGCGGTTGTACTGGTCCACATCGTGGGCATCAAAGCCGGCCGTCGGGAAGTAGGTGAGCAGGTGGGCAATGCCCATCTGCACCAGGTGGATGCTGGTCGATTCCAGCGGCTCGACAAAGCCACTGGCCAGGCCGATGGACACCACGTTCTTGTTCCAGGCCTTGCTGCGCTTGCCGGTGCGGAACTTGACGGTGCGCGGATCGGCCAACGGTGCGCCGTCGAGGTTGCTGAGCAGCAAGGCCGTGGCCTCGTCTTCGCTCATGAAGCGGCTCGAATGGACATGGCCGTTGCCGATGCGATGCTGCAGCGGAATGCGCCACTGCCAGCCTGCGCTGCGCGCAGTCGAGCGGGTATAGGGGAACAGCTCCTTGGCATTGGCGCAGGGCACGGCAATCGCCCGGTCGCATGGCAACCAGTGCGACCAGTCGTCAAAGCCGGTCTTGAGCGCGCCTTCGATCAGCAGGGCCCGGAAGCCCGAGCAGTCGATGAACAGATCGCCCTCGATGATCTGCCCGGTCTTGAGCACCACCGAGGCCACATGGCCGTCGCCCTCGCGCAGGCGCACTTCGTTGATCTGACCCTCGATGCGCTTCACGCCGCGGGCCTCACTGAAGCGGCGCAGGAACTGTGCGTAGAGGCCGGCGTCGAAATGATAGGCGTGGGCGATCTGCGACAGCGGCGAGTTGGGCACATTGGGCTGCGCCGGGATGAACTTGTTGGCCAGGCAGGCCGCCGTGTTGATGGAATAAGCCTCCAGCGGCTTGGCCTTGCCGGCCAGCTGCTGCTTGAGCCAGTACTGGTGGAAGTCCACCGTCCAGTTGTCCTGACCGATCACGCCGAAGCCGTGGATGTAGCGGTCGCCCAGGCGCCCCCAGTTGACGAACTCGATGCCGAGCTTGAAGCTGGCCTGGGTCTCGCGCATGAAGGCGTTCTCGTCCAGATCGAGCATGCGATTGAACAGCGTGATCATCGGGATGGTGGCCTCGCCCACACCGATGGTGCCGATGTCGTCGGACTCGACCAGGGTGATGTCGTACTGCCCCTTGAGCACCTTGGCCAGCGCGGCTGCGCTCATCCAACCCGAGGTGCCGCCACCCACGATCACGATCTTCTTGATCGGCTTGTCCATGTGATTGCTGTCCACGCTGTTCTCACTCCATCGGGCCGGACCGTGCGTCCTGCCACGGCCCGGTTGGCCGATTGTGCAAAAAAAGAGGCCCCCACAGGGAAAAGCCCCTCGTCGGGCAAACGACGAGGGGCTTGGAGGGGCAAGGAGCCGATTACTGGAACTTGTAGTTCAAGCGGAAGGTCACCGAGTGACCGGTCTTGTTCTCCGAGTCCGTCGTGCCGTCAGCGCGCAGCTGGCGGTAGGTCGGGTTGTTCAGGTTGTTGCCTTCGACCCGGAATCCCAAGCCCTTGAGTGAGCCATCCTGGAACTCATAGCCCACCTGAGCCGAGACCCAACGCGATCCTTCGATGTAGCGCAGCGTCGGATAGCCGCCGGTCGCATCGTTGGCCACGCTGCCCACATAGGTGGAGCGGTAGTTCTGCGCCACGAAGGCGCTGAAGCCCCAACGCTCGAAGTACAGCGTGATCTTGGAGTTGGTCTTGGACAGGCCTGGCAGCGGAATGGTCTGACCGTCGGTCGGGACTTGCTGCGAGGGGTTCAGACCCACCAGGTTCGGGAGCTTGACCGAGCTGGTCGTGCTCGAGAAGCTGCCGTTGGCACCGAAGCCATCCAACCACGACGACACCAGGCTGAACGGCGCCGAAGCGGTCAGCTCGAAGCCCTTGACGTTGCCGCCACTGCCGTTGACGGTGGTGGTGAACACACCCGTCGCGCCACCCGGCGGAATCGTCAGACCCAGTTCATTGGCATAGGTCGTGAAGTCATACGCCGTGTTGGTGGCCGGGGTGATGTAGCTGCTCAGGTTCTTGTAGAAACCGGCAAGGCTGACATAGGCCTTGGAACCAAAGTACTTCTCGTAGGACAGGTCCAGCGCCGTGGCCTTGAAAGGCTTGAGGTGCGGATTGCCAGCCGAGCCGATGAACTTGCCGAAGGTCGAGTTGCCAGCGTTGGTGTCCACCGAAGCGGCAAACGAGTTGCGCAGGTCGGTCAGCGTGGCACGAGCGATCTGCTCAGCCACCGCGAAACGCAGCACATTGCCCGAACCCAGATCACCCGACAGGTTCAACGAGGGCAGGAAGTCGGTGTACTTGGTGCCGTCCTTGCTCAGTGCGCCAGCCGGGTTGTCGAGCACCACGCCCGAGCCGACTTCGGCGCGGAAGCCGGTGGACGACTGGTCGGTGTTGACGATCTGCAGACCCACATTGCCGCGCACCGGGATGTCGGCCATCTGGGTGTCGATGTTCAGCTTGGCGTAGCCGGTGGTGACCTTCTCTTCAATGCCCCAGGTCTTCGACAGGATGTCGTCGTTGTACTTGCGCAGGATGGTGGCACCTGGCCACAGACCGGCCTTCGGATCGAAGGTCAGCATGTCCAGACCCGTGCCACCCACGTTCTTGGCGATGTAGGCGCCGGTCGGGAAGGCGATCGGATCGCTGCCACCGCCGGTGGTCGACACGATCAGGCCTTCGTCGGTGCTGCGGTCCTTGGTGCGCTTGGTGTAGTTGCCGCCGAACTGCAGGTCGGTGAACATCGAACCCTCAGCCATCGGGCGGCTGAAGTCCAGGCGCATGCCGTTGACCTTGTCGGTCAGGGTCGGGCCCTTGGAATAGCCAGCCTGAGGCACGCCGTTGATGCCGCTCCAGCCGGTCTGGTCACGGATCTTGATGATGTTGGGGTCGGTGTAGGCTGCTGCGTTGCCCAGGGTGAATTGCGGCGTGCCGCCACCCGTGGTGTCAAAGCTCAGCGTGTCGGCACCGGGGATGCCAGCATAGGCTTCGATGTCGCGCTCCACGCGCTTGGCCGAGTTGTGGTTCAGGTCAAACACGGCCGTCCAGCCGTCGCCGAACTTCAGCGTGTTCTTCCAGCCGATCGACAGGATCTTGTCGTCGTCGAAGATGCTTTCGGTGCGGGCGATCAGGCCGTTCGGGCCCGGGTTCAGCTGGAACGTGCCTTGGGTGGCCACACCGTCGACCACGGTCGCATTGGTGATGGCGGTACCCAGGCCGCCCTGGAAGCGGGCTTCATGGGCGGTGTTGTCGATCTTGGCCTTGAAGAAGTCCAGCTGGCTGGTGAACGTCTTGTTGGGGCGGTATTCGATGATCGCTGCCAGGCCGTCGCGCTTGTCCGTGACATTGCGATTCTTGTAGTCGATGCCGTTGCCCCATGGTGCGGGCAGGCTCACGCCCGTCAGTTGGGTGCCATCCTTCAGGGTGGCATTGACCGTGGCGCCGCCCCAGCCGCCGGTGCCCAGCTCAGCGCTGGAGCCGTCGGCCTTGACGAAGCCCAGTGCCACACCGATGGTGCGGTCAGCGAACTGGTCGATGTAGGTCAGGCTGTAGCGATGGTTGGTGCCCTCGACCGGCAGGCTGATGCCCGTGCGGCCGCGCTGTGCGCTGGCAGCCACCACGCGGCCACCAAAGGCCAGCGGTTGCACCAGGCGGTTGTCGATGGTGCCGGCCAGACCAGCGGTCATCAGGCTCGCATCCGAGGTCTTGTAGACCGTGGCGCCGCCGATCAGCTCAGCCGGGTAGACGCTCAGGTCGACCGCGCGGCTGTCGCCGGTGCTGGTCTGCTCACGGCCGTTCAGCAGGTAGCCGTTGAAATCCGGGCCCAGGCCGCGGATGCTGATGTTCGAAGCATTGCCGCTCTTGGTGCGCTGGCTGGTCACGCCAGGCAGACGGGCCAGCGATTCAGCGATCGTCGTGTCAGGCAGCTTGCCGATGTCTTCAGCCGAAATGGCTTCGACGATCGTGTCGGCATTCTTCTTGACCGAAATCGCGTCTTCAATGCCCTTGCGGATGCCAGTCACCACCACGGTGGCAGGTGCTGCACCCGAACCTGCCGGGGCAGCTTCCTGTGCATACACCGCGCCCACGCTGGACAGCATCAGTGCGGCGCAGCCAGCCGCAACCGGGCTGACCTTGAAACCGCTGCGGCGCGGCGACAGCAGTTCGTCGCGCTTCTTGTTGGAAATCTTCATCACATGTCTCCTCGAGCTCACCGGACCAAACCCCGCCGAAGCGACACCACGACGCCTCATGTCAACGGGCACTCAATTCACGAGTCCGAACGAAGTTTGTACTAAAACTAGATTCATTGCCAACCGGACGAAAACCCTTAAAGCCGGTCTTCCGAGCCCTGTCCCGGGGAGAATTCCCTCGATACAACCGTTTGCATAGGGAAATCACTGAGTTCCAATAGCAACAACTGCTCACCCGCCCAGGGGGTGCAAATGTAGTCGGACTACATTTTGACCTTCGTACCCATCGTGAAACCATGCAGCAGCGCCCGCAACAGCGGGCAGCAGGCAAAAGGGGATGGATTCAGGGCGCCGTCCGCAGGCAGCGGACAGCGCGGCAGGCCGCGCTCAGGCGCCGTGCTGCTCGATCGCCAGGGTGGCGCCACTCAAGGCGGCCAGGGTGTCGGTGATCAGCGCGGTGGGGATGTTGGCCAGATAGGGCTCGAAGCGACCCTTGGCCTCGAAACGCTCGCGGAA
This sequence comes from Bordetella parapertussis, assembly GCA_943371685.1. Classification (GTDB taxonomy): domain Bacteria; phylum Pseudomonadota; class Gammaproteobacteria; order Burkholderiales; family Burkholderiaceae_C; genus Ideonella; species Ideonella parapertussis_A. Next base: position 5,479 of record CALRVU010000190.1, read on the forward strand.
CTGGGATTCGAAGAACAACTCACCCAGGCGCGGCACGATGCCGCCGCCGATGTAGATGCCGCCACGCGCGCCCAGAGTGAGGGCCACATTGCCGGCAAAGCCACCCAGCAGGGCACAAAACACCTTCAGGGCCCGCACGCAGGTCGGATCGGTGCCAGCCACACCGCGCTCCACCACCTGCTCGGCAGGCAAACCCAGATCGGGCACGCCAGTCACCGCCGCCACGGCGCGGTAAAGCAGCGGCAGGCCGATGCCGGACAGCAAGCGTTCAGCCGAGACATGGGCATAGTCGCGCCGCACCCAGGCCAGCAGATCGGCCTCAAAGGCGTCGGCCGCCGCCAGGGTCGCATGCCCGCCCTCGCCTGGCAAAGCCACCCAACCATGTGCGGTCTGGGTCACACCGGCCACTCCCAGGCCCGTGCCAGGGCCGATCACCGCCATGGTGCCGCGCTGATTGGGCAAGTCGCCGTGGGCGCGCAACTGCGCGGCCTGCAGCCGCGGCAGCGACAGCGCCAGGGCCTCGAAATCGTTGAGCATCAACAACAGGTCGAGCCCCAGTTCGGTCTCGACCTCTCGTGGCGCGAAGTCCCAATGGCTGTTGGTCAGCTCGATCCGCTCACCGCCCACCACCGTGGCCACCGCAAAGGCAGCCCGGCGCGGCGGCTGGAAGGCAGATCCCTGGCCCGAGGCCACCCCCGCCAGATAGGCCTGCGCCGCCTGGGTCGGGCCCGCATGCTCGGAGGCCGGCAGCTTGGCGATGTGCTCGACAGCGCAGCCCGGCCCGGCCACCAAACCGAAGCGGGCATTGGTGCCCCCGATGTCGGCCACCAGACACG
>CALRVU010000191.1:0-6299 GCA_943371685.1 Bordetella parapertussis
GGCAAGGGCAATGCCAGCCAGCCCGAGGCCCTGCGCCAGCAGATCGAGGCCGGCGCCATCGGGCTGAAGCTGCACGAAGACTGGGGCACCACCCCGGCCGCCATCGACTGCTGCCTGGCCGTGGCCGAAGAAACCGATGTGCAGGTCGCCATCCACACCGACACGCTCAATGAATCGGGCTTTGTCGAGGACACCGTGGCCGCCTTCAAGGGCCGCACCATCCACAGCTTCCACACCGAGGGCGCCGGCGGCGGCCATGCACCCGACATCATGAAGGTGGTGGGCGAGGCCAATGTGCTGCCGTCCTCCACCAACCCCACGCGGCCCTACACCGTCAACACGCTGGACGAGCACCTCGACATGCTGATGGTCTGCCATCACCTCGATGCATCCATCGCCGAGGACCTGGCCTTTGCCGAGAGCCGCATCCGCCGCGAGACGATTGCTGCCGAGGACATCCTGCATGACCTGGGCGCGATCAGCATGTTCAGCTCGGACAGCCAGGCCATGGGCCGCGTCGGCGAGGTCATCATCCGCTGCTGGCAAACCGCGCACAAGATGAAGGTGCAGCGCGGCAAGCTGAACGAGCCCGGCTTTGCCGACGGCGAGCGCAACGACAACGCCCGCATCAAGCGCTATGTGGCCAAGCTGGCCATCAACCCGGCGCTGTCGCATGGCATCAGCCACGAGGTGGGCAGCATCGAGGTGGGCAAATGGGCCGATCTGGTGTTCTGGAAGCCGGCCTTCTTCGGCGTCAAGCCCAGCCTGATCCTGAAGGGCGGCTTCATCGCGTCGGCCGCCATGGGCGACCCCAACGCCAGCATCCCCACGCCCCAGCCGGTGCACTACCGGCCCATGTTCGGCAGCTTTGGCGGCGCGCTGGCGCAAGGCTCGCTCAGCTTCATGAGCCAGAGCGCCGTGGCCAGCGGCCTGCCGGCGCAGTACGGCTTGCGCAAGACGGTGGCGGCCGTCAAGGGCTGCCGCAGCGTCAAGAAGAAGGACATGGTGCACAACCACTATGCGCCGGTGATGTCGATTGACGCCCAGACCTATGAAGTGCGCGCCGATGGCCAGTTGCTGACCTGCGAGCCCGCCACCGTGCTGCCGATGGCGCAGCGCTACTTTCTGTTCTGAACGGAGCCCCCGCGTGAGCCTGGATCTGGATGCCCTGCGTCGACTGATCCCGGCCACGCCCGCCGAGCCACTCACCGATGCCAGCCTGTGGCTGGACATCGAGCACGGCAACACCTTTGACGGGCATGCCGAACTGCGCCGGACCAGTGCCTTCCTGTGCCTGCATCCCGGCGAAGCGAAGACCCTGGTCATCCTGTGCCGCCCCAGCACCAACGACAACTCCACCTACCTGCTGACGCGCCAGTTCTGGGGCAGCTTGTTCAATGCGGGCGCGCATGTGCTGGGCCTGCAAGACCGCAGCGGCCTGTATTTTTCGGCCGGCGTGCCGGCCCTGGCCCCAAGCTTGGCTGGCAGCATCCGCTGGGTGACGCAGCTGGTGCAGGCGCTGGGGGTGGACACGGTGGTCACGGCCGGCTCATCGGCCGGCGCACCCGGCGCACTGACCTTTGCGGCGGGCCTGGGCGCCCAGCGCTGTTTGCTGCTCTCACCGGTGACCAGTGTTGAGGAGCCCTTCTATGCCCGCCGTGCCGACCGAACGAGCACCGACGACACGGTGAGCCGGCGCTGGAAGCGCCTGCAGCCTCAGATCCCGGTGGATCGGCAGTTCTGCGGCGCCCGCCTGCTCAAGGCCATGGCCAAGCCGGCCGAGCTGCGGGTGCACTACCCCGACCGACGCTACTGGGACCGCGAATGGGCCGAACTGCTGGGCGACGCGCCTGGCGTGACCCTGGTGCCGCACGACACCGCCGAGCATGCCCTGCTCGACCGGCACTCGCTCAAATCGGCACTGGCCACCGCCGAGGTCCACGGCTTCTTGCTGGGCAAGCCAGCCGCCTGACCCGGCGCGGCGCGCCTGCGGCCCGTGGCATGCAGCTTGCGCGCCCCGGCGCATGGCCCCTGTTCCCACCGCCGCCACTGACCGCCTGACCCTCTTGCTGGAAAGCACCGGCGAGGGGATCTTTGGCATCGACATGGACGGCTTGTGCACCTTTGCCAACCGTGCAGCGGCGCAGATGCTGGGCTGGCGCACCGAAGAGGTGCTGGGGCGCAATATGCACGGGCTGATGCACCACTCACATGCGGATGGGCGCCACTATGCCGAGGCCGACTGCCCGATCTTCAACGCCTTCCGGCGCGGCCTGCCCTGCCGGATTGACGGTGAGGTGCTGTGGCGCCGGGACGGCAGCAGCTTTCCGGCCGAGTACAGCAGCTATCCCGTCATCGAGCATGGCGAGGTGCGCGGTGCCGTCGTCACCTTCATCGACATCAGCGAGCGCAAGCGCGCCGAGGAGCTGCTGCGCCGGACCAATGACGAGCTGGAGCGCCGGGTGGCCGAGCGCACCCGCGAGCTGCGCGAGCTGGCCAACCACCTGGAGACCGTGCGCGAGGCCGAGCGCAAGCGCATTGCCCGAGAGATCCACGACGAGCTGGGCTCGCTGCTGGTGGCCCTGAAGATGGACACCCACTGGCTGGGCAAGCGCCTGGCCGACCGGCCCGAGCTGGTCTGCAAATGCCAGGGCATGGGCCAGCTGATCGACACCGCGGTGGACAACGTGGGCCGCATCATCACCGACCTGCGCCCCAGCATCCTGGACCACCAGGGCCTGTGGGCTGCGCTGGAGTGGCAGGCGCAGGAGTTCATCGAAAGCAGCGAGCTGGACGCCAAGCTGCAGGTGCATGTGGCCGCCGGCGTGCAGCCGCCCCAGGGCGGCCTGGCCATTGCCGTGTTCCGCATCTTTCAGGAGATGCTGTCCAACGTGGCGCGCCATGCCCAGGCCCGCCACGTGCGCATGCAGATCACCGTGGACGACCCACCCGACCCGGTGCTCTACATCGAGGTGAGCGACGACGGCGTGGGCACCACCACCCAGGCCCTGACCGATCCGCACAGCTGGGGCGTGATCGGCATGCGCGAGCGCGCCGGCCAGTTTGGCGGCCGCGTCCAGATCGACAGCGCCCCTGGCGCCGGCACGCGCGTGCGGCTGCAGCTGCCGCTGGCGGCACCTCACCAAGCCACGCATGAGGCCACCGCATGAGGCACACCGCACCATGATCCGCGTGCTGATCTGCGACGACCACCAGATCGTCCGTCAGGGCATCAAGATGATCCTGGCCGATGCCCCCGACATCGCCCTGGCCGGCGAGGCCGCCAACGGCCCCGACGCCCTGGCCCATGCCCGCGCCGGCGCCATCGACGTGGTGCTGCTCGACATCGCCATGCCCCAGCGCGACGGGCTGGACATCCTGCGCCAGCTCAAGGCCGAGTTCCCGCGGCTGCCGGTGCTGATGCTGTCCACCTACCCTGACCGCCAATACGCCGTGCGCAGCCTGAAACTGGGCGCCGCCGGCTACCTGAACAAGAGCGCCGACGCCGAGCAACTGACCGAAGCCATCCGTCGCGCCGCCAGCGGCAAGCTCTTCATAACCCCTGGCGTGGCCGAACTGCTGGCCGGCGCCCTGGGTGCCTCCACCGACGGCGCCGCGGCGCCCGAAGCACCGCTGCACGAGCGCCTGTCACACCGCGAGTACCAGGTCTTCCGCCTTCTGGCCGCCGGCCGCAGCGTCAGCGAGATCGCCGACCAACTGGCCCTGGCCGCCAACACCGTCAGCACCTACCGCGCGCGGATCCTGGACAAGACCGGCGTGCGCAATGATGTGGAACTGGCGCTGTATGCGGTGAGGCAGGAGATTATTTGAGGGGGGGTTGGTGATCCAGGAGCGGCGAGGCCAACACTGCAGCTTCTGCGTCTTGGATACCGAACTGCTCGCCACCTACTCAAGCTTGCGACTTGCACTTGCTAGTGTTGCCATGCCAAGTACACTTGCAATATCTCGCGCTTGTTCTACCGCATTAATGCAAAGAACAAATATCGTCAAAACGCAAGGAAACCTCCGGCTAGATTGCGTTATTTAGATTGGTACGTGCATCTTTAGGATAGTTTCCACTGGGGACTTGATGCGAAACCTTCTACCTATACAACACATTAAGAGTCCACGACCATGGAACTACCAGGCGAGAAGCTTCTACTAAAACTCTGGGAAACTATCGCGGAGAAGGGCATCGGCTCACTCTTATCGCCTTGGCAATCAAAGCGAGTGGGGAAGGCCCTAGCAGAGGTACGTAGAGACGAACTACTTCTCATTACGCAAGCAGAGGCGGACGCCGCCGACGTTCGTGCTGGAAGGAAGCGGTTACTAGCAGACGGACGTCTTGTCTCGCTCCAGACGAACGTGACCAGCGAGACCGGAAATCTCAGTGGACCTATCATTCGAACTGAGCCTACTCTTTCGTTCGAAGGGTTGACCAACAAAGGACTAAGTATGCAACTAGCCGACATGGTCCGGGCTGAAATCAACGTCTGCAAGGCGGTCATCGTTGCGGAGGCTGCTCTTGCGGGTGACCCACAGTCCCCAGCAGAGCAAAGTGTGGACGACGATTGGCTATTCGCTTGGCGTGAGAATGCCGGGCGTGTGTCCAATGAGGACCTACAGAGGCTCTGGGGAAATGTCCTAGCCGGCGAAGTCAAGTCGCCGGGTCGCTACTCAATCCGTACGCTCGACTTTCTTCGAACTTTGGCACGCACGGATGCCGAAGATATTTCCAAAATCGCATCCTTTGTCATACAAGGCCGGATAATTCGAAGCCAAGATGACTATCTCAGTGCCAGCGGGGTCTCTTTTAGCTTCCTACTTCGAATGCAGGAGTTGGGGGTGGTTCTCGGCGTTGAAGGAATCGGCTTGAGAACTACATTTAATTCGATAGCCCCAGACAAATACATACGTACGCTCCATTCCCATGGGAAAGCCCTGTTCATCAAACACGACGATCCTTCCAAGGAGCTTGACCTCGAAGTTTACATGATCACAAAGGTCGGCCAGCAAGTACTTGAGCTCGGCCAATTTTCGGCAGACATTGATTACCTAGTGCAGATCGGGAAACAAATAATCGCACAGGGCTATTCTGTCGAGTTGGCAGACTGGACGCAGGTTTCTGACGGACAGGTCAGATATGACAACGTGGTCGCCGTAGATGGGCGATAGCCTGCCGCCTTAGGAGGTATCGTCGATGGACGCCTCACTCCTTAAGCAAAACCCGGAGGTCATAAGCGGAGCAATGTGTTCCTCAGAATCCGGCGCTCCAATCCTAAAACTGTTCAACTATCTTGAATCCTCGTCTCAATACAAGGTCTGCTTGAAAACCTCCCGTAGCTTCCCGCGAGCCGGCTCTTGCGCTGCATAAGGCTGCTCGTCGAAGCCTCCGCTCTGATGCTAATACTACTCAACCGGTGCGCGCCACGCGTGGCCGTGACTTAACGACGGCCGGAAGACTCAGTCAAACTCAGCATCCCTACATTTTTGCTTTTCAATTCAATATCCAAACCACGAATCAACATTACGGGAAATTGCATCAAGCATGATGGAATTAATGGAGAAATTTCAACCACTTTGATCGCTGCCAACCCTGATGAAAATGGCAGTGACGGCACATTATAAAAACCGCAGAAGTATCCACACAGCGCAGGCGCGTCTTAGATCAGCGCATATTGGATCACAGAATGAGTAAAGTGATTCAAGACGCAGGATCGGCTCTCGGTACAGATCAGGATAGCAGGAAAGGCGAAAATTATGAAAACTGAGAGTTTGTCTCTATTTCGTATCAATGAAATATTGAGTCGGAAAAAACTATTCGATCAGAAGTTCGAACGCAAATCTGATGACGAATGCTGGCAATGGAAAGCTGCTAAAAACGTTGAGGGGAATGGAATTTTCCGCATGGGGGGATTGTGGAACAACGCTACCAAGCCAGCGCATGTCGCAGCATGGTTTTTTTATGAAGATCATCACTTTGATTTTAACGCAAAGATAATATTTCATCACCTGTGCGGCAGCAAGGGCTGCGTAAATCCGAGCCATCTTGTCCTACTCTCGCAAGATGGAATTCACAACGAAGAAGGGGTGCTTAGTTTTATAGCTCGCAGAAATCCCGAGGTCTCGAGCGTTTTACTAGACGCAGCAAAGCGGCTTCAGGAATCGAAGCGCAAGGGACCCGACCTCAGTTCCTCGCCAAGCCAAACCGAGGATCTTTGAGGCACCTTTGATGGACAAAGACTCCGGCACGATAAATCTCTGGATCATGCGCACAACAGCACTGTTCCCGAAGGCTC
>CALRVU010000192.1:0-6299 GCA_943371685.1 Bordetella parapertussis
GCCGACGCAAACACATGGGTGCCCAGCGCCAGCGCATGGGTCTGGAAGGTGATGCGCATGTCCGGATGCACCAGCGCGCCGAAGGGCAAGAGCCCATAGGCCACCACGGCGTAGCCGGCCACGCCGAGCGACAGGAAGATCAGGAGGAAGTGTCCGGCGCGGTGCATGGTTTCGCGATTCTGTTCAACCGACAGCGCGGGCTGCGCTTCGTCGCCCGCCGCAGGCTACCAAAACTTCCACCACGGCCGGGTGTTGGCGGCAAACCCAGGCGGCAAGCGTTTGAACCGCATCAGTGGAATGTCCTCCGGCGCCAGCAGCGACGGATCAACAAAACCCTCCAATTGGTAGCCGAAGAACGCGGCCAGCGCGGCCTCGCCCATCTCCAGGGGATGGAACACCAGCGGAAAGTCCGCCGCATCCTCGTCGTCGGGATCCACCGCGGGGTGCAAGCCGGCCCAGTAAGGTGCCTCGAATGGAAGCTTGTCGCCCAGATCCTCGATCACACCGGTGTCGGGCGACAGGCTCAAGGACCGCAGGAGCTGACCATCACGCCAGACGGCAAAGGCCAACCAGTCGACCACGCTGTGCATGGCATGCAGGTGGATGGTGCGGCCGATGGAAACATCAAGAAATGAGGCGGGCAAGCGGGCTGGATGGTCGATCGCAAACTCCTTGGCCGCGACCACGGCCACCCCCGGGAAGCAGCCCACCAGCAACTCATCATCCGGCGGGTTGGTCTGCGCCAGGCTGCCATCGGGCAGCGGCTCCAGCCGCTCACCCGGGAACAGGCGATGCGCCAGCGCCAGCGAGGCTTCGCGATAGAGCGCTGGCATGGCACGCAAGGCCGCGGCAGGCGCCTCGTCGGCATAGACCAGCATCCAGGTTTTGGCGCCCATGCGGTGTCAGCCGGCGCGAACGAGCATGGGCGCTCGCCCCTCGCCAGCCCCGAGGCGCTCAAATTCCATCTCCCAGTTGGTTTCCCAGGTGGCGCCATCGTCGCCCGAGAAGGCTTGCGCCCAGGTCGGATGGCCGCCGGGGTTGGCACGCCAGGTGAAGCGAACCACGATGGGCTTGCCGTCCAGGGTGTCCCGGGCCAGGAAGGTCCCTACCGAGCCGGTGAATGAGCCCACCACCGGCACATCGAGCGTGTGCGGCCCCCGGTGATCCAACCACCAGATGGCCCATTGCCGGGTTGCCGGATCGAAGGACCGAAACGCGGCGGCCCGCACGGCACCCTCCGGAAACTGCAGGACGTTGTCCTCGACATTGCCGAAGCCCTGCAAGATCTTGCGCGTGGACGAGGTGCCCAGAAACTCGGTCCAATCGGTGCAGCCCTGCAGGCGGGCATTCAGGCGGCGGTGGCGCACCTGCCAATCTCCGATGATGAAGTCGAAGTCGGTGGGTGGCTGCGTGGATGGCGTGGCGCTCATGTCATTCCTGCGGGTCAAGATCGTCGATCAGGCGGGGCAATCGATCGGCTCCGGACGGCCCGGATAGCGCACCCGCACCGGGTCCACATCGACCACCTCGGCCACGCCGGCCCGTGCGCAGCGGCCTCCCAGGGTGTAGGCCCGGATCGAGTACAGGCCCTCGACATGCACCACCCCCAGCGCACGGGCATCGAACGCTTTGGCGATCTGGGGACTGGTGGCCTTGGCCAGGATGGCCGGGCCGTTGCTGACGGTGATGAACTTGAGCGGCGCGCCGGCAAAGTGCGGCATCTGAGCGGCGGACAGCGGCACCGGCAGCAGTTGATAGCTCGGCCCCGAATGGCCATCACCATCGGCATTGGCCACCCACTGCGCCACCAGGATGGCGTGGATGGTGGTCGAGCCCGAAAACGCCACCGAGCCTGGCATCGCACTGCTGCTGAGCGGCACGAGTTTGCTGGTGGCGGGCAGTTCCAGGGCCGGTGTGGGCTGATCGATTACCACCGTGTGGCTAAGCGCGACCAGGTGGGCACAACCCACACAGAGAACAGTGCCCTTCAAATACTGGCTGAGATTACGCACAAGGCTACCTTTGCTGAAGTCGGGTGCAATCGCTGTGCTGTTCCGCTCAGGCCGCTGGTGTCTGTGAGGCTCAAGACATTCGCTCGGCGGACCGGTTGGTTCAGGCATTGGTCGTCGAGCAGTATCCACGATGCCGAACCCGGGCCCACCCGGATGGCCGACCGCCTCCGGGAAGGTTATATTGTTGTCATACAGCCTTGATCCACTCGCCGCCCATGCAAACGCCCTTCCCCCTGGCCCAGATGCCCGCATTGCGGGTCGGTGCGCGGCTGTCTGAACAGTTGGCAGAGGCGCTGGCCGTGAGCATCCGCGACGGTCAGTTGCCGGCCGGGCAGAAGCTGCCGACCGAGAGTGCGCTGGTCGAGCGCTTCGGCGTCAGCCGCACCGTGGTGCGCGAGGCGCTGTCGCGGCTCAAGACCCTGGGCCTGATCGAGTCGCGCCAGGGCTCGGGCGCCTTTGTGCTGCACAGCCCAGCCCCGGCCCTGGAGCAATTGACGCTGGCGCCCGATGGCTCGGTGGCGGCGGTGATCCAGATGGTCGAGGTGCGGCGTGCGCTGGAGGCCGAGTCGGCCGCGCTGGCGGCCAGCCGCCGTTCGGCCCAGGACCTGCGCAACATCAAGGCCGCCGTGGCCAACCTGGACAAGGCCGTGCGCGCCGGTGGCGACGGCGTGGCCGAGGACGTGGCCTTCCATGCCGCGATCGCTGCTGCGGCCTGCAATCCCTTCATGCTGGCCACGCTGGCCTACCTGAACCACTTTCTGCTCGACGCCACCCGCGTGACCCGTGCCAACGAGGCCACCCGGGCTGACCTGGAGCTGGCAGTGCGTGACGAGCATGCGGCCATCGTCGCCGCGATCGAGGCCGGTGACGTGCAGGCCGCGCGGCAGGCCGGCAGCAACCACATGGCCAATGCCGCCCAGCGCATCGGCAGGGCCTCGCCCGAGTTCTGGGCCGCCCAGGGCCTGCAGCTGGCCGACCGCCTGCGCGCCGAGCTGGGTCACCCCAGCGCCTCGGTGCCCCACCCCACTGAGCCTGCCCGCAAGGCACGCTGAGCCGACCGCCACCCCGCCGCCAGGGCATCGCCTGGCCGCTCGGGAAAACCCCGCTGGCGGTGCCAGACTTCTTCGGCAAAATTTGTACGACAACCTGACGACCAGTCAACAACACCAAGTCGTCGGTTTCTTCGCCCCGCTTCAAATCCCAGGAGACACCATGACGATTCGTCCGCTTGCCACTCGCCCGCTCGCCATCCGCCCGCTCGCCATTTGCATCGCCCTGCTGGGCACCGGCCTGGCCAGCCTGCCGGCCGCCGCCCAGACTGTCCTCAAACTCGGCCATGTGCTGGCCAAGGGCTCGCATTACGACGTGGGCGCGGTCAAGTTCTGCGAAGAGATCGACAAGGGCACGGCCGGCCGCTACAAGTGCCAGGTCTACCCGGCCAGCGCCCTGGGCGGTGAGCGTGAAGAGATCGAGGCCGTGCAGCTGGGCACCCAGGATCTGGTGCTGACCTCGACCGGCCCGGTGGGCAACTTCGTGCCCGAGATCAAGGTCGTGGACGTGCCCTTCCTGTTCCGCGACTACGACCATGCCCGCAAGACGCTGGACGGCGCCATCGGCCAGGAGATGCTGACCAAGTTCCCGGCCCACGGTCTGGTGGCCCAGGCCTGGACCGAGAACGGCTTCCGGCACATGACCAACAACAAGCGCGCCATCGTCAACGCCAGCGACGCCGCCGGCCTGAAGATGCGCACGATGGAGAACAAGGTGCACATGGAGGGCTACCGCACCTTCGGCATCCTGCCCACGCCCATGGCCTTCCCCGAGGTGTTCGGTGCGCTGCAGCAAGGCGTGGTGGACGGCCAGGAGAACCCGATTCCGGTGATCCTCGCATCCAAGTTCTCGCAGGTTCAGAAGCACCTGTCGCTGACCGGCCATGTCTACTCGCCAGCCTTGCTGATCACCTCCCCGCGCATCTGGAACAAGCTCAGCGACGCCGACAAGAAGGTCTTCAGTGACGCCGCCAAGGCCAGCGTGGCCGCCACCCGCAAGAAGGTCAATGACGACGAGGCCAATGGCATCGCCCAGCTGGAGAAAGACGGTATGCAGGTGGTGCGCAACGTCAACAGCGCCAGCTTCCGCGACGCCACCAAGCCGGCCTATGCCAACTACGCCAAGGAGTTCGGCGCTGACCGCATCGCCGCCATCCAGGCCATCAAGTAAACGGCGCGCCGCGTCAGGACATCATGCACACTTTTGAGCGGGCCCTGATGCGGCTCAACCGCGCCGCCCTGATCGCCTTGCTGGCGGCCATGGCGGTGGTGATCTTTGCCAATGTGGTGCTGCGCTACACCACCAGCCAGTCGATCGAGTGGGCCGAGGAAGTGGCCCGCTATCTGATGATCTGGCTGACCTTTCTGGGCGCCGGTCCGGTGCTGCGCTATGGCGGCCACATTGCCGTGGACAACCTGCAGGACGCCCTGCCGCCCAAGGTGGCGGTGGCGGTGCGCGGCCTGATCGCGGCCCTGCTGTTCGGCTTCTTCGGCTTCATGGTCTGGTTCGGCCTGATGTACGTGGAGCGCGCCCAGTACCAGATGACGCCGACCACGCAGATCTCGATGAGCTGGATCTACGCCGCCATCCCCGTGGGCGGCCTGCTGCTGATGCTGCACCTGGGCCTGGTGCTGCGCGGCTACCTGCGCGAACGCAGCTTTGCCGCTGACGACCATTTCGACGCCAACGCGAGCGCCTCCCTATGAGCATGAGTCTGATCCTGTTGCTGAGCGCCTGCATCTACCTGGCCATCGGCATGCCCGTGGCCTTTGCACTCGGCATCTCCACCCTCACCGCCCTGCTGCTGGGCAGCGACTATCCGCTGCTGGCCATGCTCAAGCAGACCTATGAAGGCGTGGACAGCTTTCCGCTGATGGCCGTGCCCTTCTTCATCCTGGCGGCCGAGCTGATGAGCGGTGGCTCGCTGACCGAGGTTCTGCTCAAGTTCGCGGCCCAGTTCGTCGGCCACAAGCGCGGCGGCCTGGGCTACACCAATGTGGTGTCGCTGACCTTCTTCTCGGGCATCTCCGGCTCGGCCCTGGCCGACGCCGCCGGCCCCGGTTCGATGATGATCCGCATGATGGACAAGGCCGGTTACGACCGGGCCTATGCCGCGGCGCTGACCGCCGCCACGGCCATCGTCGGGCCGATCATCCCGCCGTCGATCATCATGATCATCTATGCGCTGCAGGATGAGAACGTGTCGGTCGGCGCGCTGTTCATCGCCGGCTTCGTGCCAGGCATCCTGATCGCCGCCGGCATGGCCGCCGTCAACTGGCGGGTGGCCACCCAGCGCAACTACCGGGGCGCCGACGACGTGGCCACCTGGCAGGACAAGCTCAAGATCAGCTGGCGCGCCCTGCCGGCGCTGCTGCTGCCGGTGATCATTCTGGGTGGCATGCGGGCCGGCTGGTTCACGCCGACCGAGGCCTCAGTGGTGGCGGTGTTCTATGCCCTGATCTGCGGCAAATGGATCTATCGCACGCTGAAGTGGGAGTCGCTGCCCGACATCCTGTCGCGCTCGGCCCTGCTCACTGCATCGGTGCTGATCATCATCGGCATGTCCAACGCCTTTGCCTGGGTGCTGACCATCGACGGCCTGCCGCTGACGCTGGCCGAGTGGATGGCGGCGCAGCAGTTCAGCCCCTTCACCTTCCTGATCGCGGTCAACATCTTTCTGCTGATCTTCGGCATCTTCATCGAACCGCTGCCGGGCGTGATGGTGCTGGTGCCGATCCTGGCGCCGGTGGCGGCCAAGCTGGGCATCGATCCGATCCACTTCGCCATGGTCGTGATCTACAACCTGACGCTGGGGATGATCACCCCGCCGGTGGGCGGCCTGCTGTTCGTCACCTCCAACGTGGCCAAGGTGCCGCTGGGCGCACTGACCCGCGAGCTCAAACCCTTCCTGGTCGCGCACGGATTGATCCTGGTGCTGCTGACCTTCATTCCTGCACTCAGCACCTGGGCCCCGCACGCCCTGGGCTTCAAGTGACCATTCCGGAGAACCTGACGATGACCACCCCCACCAACATTGGCGTGATCGGCCTGGGCGCCATGGGCCGCGGCATGGCCGCCTCACTGCGCCGCGCCGGCTACCTGGTGCATGTCTGCGAAGTGCGGCCCGAAGCCGCGCAAGCCTTTGCCGCTGAAGGCGGCGTGGCCTGCGCCAACCCGGCCGAAGTGGCTGCGCACTGCGAGGTGCTGGTCAGCGTCGTCGTCAATGCCGCGCAGACC
>CALRVU010000193.1:0-6290 GCA_943371685.1 Bordetella parapertussis
TGGGCCCGGGGCCGGGATGCAGCGCTGATCACGTCGGTGTCCGCCCGCTATGTGTCCCGCGATGTGGTGGGCTATCAGGATCTGGATGACAACGGCAGCTGGCGCCAGGACGCCAGCCTGGGGCCGGTCTGGACCCCCAGCCGGGTGGCAGCCGACTGGGCGCCTTACCGTGATGGCCATTGGTCCTGGGTGGATCACTGGGGCTGGACCTGGGTGGACGATCAGCCCTGGGGCTTCGCCGTGTCGCACTATGGCCGCTGGGCCCACCTGGATGGTCGCTGGGCCTGGTTGCCCGGGCCGGTGCGCAGCCGGGCGCACTACGCACCGGCCTTGGTGGTGTTTGCCGGTGGCGCCAAGCTGCAGGTCAGCCTGGGTGCCGGCGCGGGTCCGGGCGGCGGTGCGGTGGGCGGCGTGGCCTGGTTTCCGCTGGGCCCCCGTGAGCTGTACCGGCCGGCCTATCCGGTCAGCCAGCGCTATTTCGAGGGCGTCAACCGCGGCAATACGGTGGTCAACAAAACAGTGATCATCAACAACTACAAGCACACCGATGTGACCAAGCTGGTCTACATCAACCGCAAAGTGCCTGGCGCGATGACGGCGGTGCCGACCGACGCCTTTGTGAATTCGCGGTCGGTTGCACGCTCGGCCACCAAGGTCTCCGCTGAACTGCTGGCGGGCCATGTGCAGGCGGTGATGCCGAATGCCGTGCCGGTGGCCGCCAGCGTCCATGGCGCGGCGGCCAAGCGCAAGGCACCCGAGGGCCGGGCGTTTGAGCGTGTGGTGGTGGCCCGGGTGGCGCCACCCCCGGTCCGGGCCAGCTTTGCAGCGCAGGCCGCGCGGCTGGCCGCCAAGCAGGGCAAGCCGCTGGACGATGCTGACCGCAAAGCGCTTCAAGCGCCGGAGCGGGTCGCTGCCGGTGCAGCTGGCAAGGCCGCCGCCACGCCAGCCTCCGCCCCGACCGTTGCCCGGGCAGGCATGCCCGCCCAGGTGAAGGTGCTGGCCAAGACCGATCAGGCCAGGCCAGCCGTGCGCAAGCTGCCGGCCATGGCCGAGGCGGCGCCCAAGGCCGCCGTCCAGGCCGCGTCCGATGCGGCGCCGAAGCCGAAGCCTGAGCAGGAGCCCAAGCAGGAGCCGAAGAATGAACCGAAGAACGAAGCCAGGAAGGTGCTGAAGCCGGAGCCGCAAGCACAACCGGAACCGGAGCCCAAAGTGAAGCGGGTTTCGAAAGCGGCCGCCAAAGCGGCTTCTTCAGGCGTCGCCGCCGCGTCTGCCGCACCTCGCCAACCCATCGAGAAGCCCGACAAGACTGACAAGACGGACAAGACTGACAAGGCAGACAGGGCAGACAGGGCAGACAGGGCAGACAGGGCAGACAAAGCGGATGCTGCGGCCATGGCGGCTTCGTACGTGCTGGCCGCGTCTGACAAGGCAGCTCAGCCGCCGAAGCCGACGCAGCGGGCCGAGCGAGTGAAGCCGGTCAGGCGTCCGGTCGAGCCCGCCTCGGGGGTGGCGCCGATCCCGGTCGAGCCACCGGCGCAGCCTCAGCCGCCCAAGCGCAGCAGCCCGGCCGACGACCGCTCATCCGGGCCCGAGACTCCGCGCAAACCCTGAGCGCTGAATCTCGAAACGATGGAATAAACCGGCGTGTTGCCGTGTTTACCGTACTGTGACCTTCTTTCAAGGATGATTCGACATGGCTTTCTCATTGGTTTCTCGTTCGTCTCTGCTTTCTGCGCTGGCGCTGGTTGCAGCACTGGCCAGCGGCTGTGCCTCGCTCGGCATGGACGCCCCGGCCAAGGCGGTTGACGGTGCGCTGGTCGGCCCCAACGGCATGACGCTCTATACCTTTGACCGCGATACCGCCGGCAACGGCAAGAGTGTGTGCAATGGCCCCTGCGCCACCAACTGGCCGCCGCTGATGGCCGCCGCCGGTGCCAGCGCCCAGGGCGACTGGACGGTGGTGACGCGCGACGATGGCGCGAAACAGTGGGCCTACAAGGGCAAGCCGGTCTATTTCTGGGCCAAGGACGCCAAGCCCGGCGACCGCACCGGCGACGGCTTCAACAAGGTCTGGCGCCTGGCCACGCCCTGACCGTCAGTCGCTGATCAGTGCCTGATCCTGCCGCGCAGCCATGGGTGTCGAACAGATCCTGGCCCACATCCCGGCGCTGCGCCGGTATGCGCGCTTGCTGACGGGCGATGCCAGCCGGGCTGACGACCTGGTGCAGGACACGCTGGAGCGGGCCTGCCTGAAATGGTCGCTCTGGCAGCCCGGCCCGGCACTGCGCAGCTGGTTGCTGTCGCTGATGCACAACCTCTACCTGAACCAGCGCCGCGACTGGCGCCACGATGACGGCCATCTGCCGCTGGACGAGGCGCCCGAGCCCCAGCACGAGCCCATGACCCAGACCGGCGAACGCATGGACATGCAGCAGGCTCTGGCGCTCCTGCCGTTGCCGCTGCGCGAGGTGCTGCTGCTGGTCACCGTGGAGGAGTACAGCTATGCCGAGGCAGCCCGCATCCTGGACGTGCCGGTGGGCACGGTGATGTCGCGCCTGCACCGGGCGCGAGAGCAACTGCGAGGCCGCGTGACGGCCTTGGCAGCAACCCAGCGGACGGTGCCGCTGCACCTGGTGAAGTGATGTCCCGACCCAGCGACTTCCAACGCTCTGGCGGGTCTGACGGCCCGCCCATCAGTGATGATGAACTGCATGCCTATGTCGACGGCCAGTTGGCCGCCGATCGCCTGCCCGCCGTGCTGGCCTGGCTGCAGGCCCGGCCCGAGGCCGCGGCCCGGGTGGCGCAGTGGCAGGCCCAGCGCCAGCACTTGCGCCAGTTGTTGCGCGATCAGGTGCTGGGCGAGACACCCGAGGCGCTGACCGCGCCGGTGCTGCGGGCGGCCGGCCAGCAGCGCCGCCGCGCGGGTTGGCAGCAAGCGGTGGCGGCGGTGCTGCTGCTGGCCACAGGTGTGGGTGCCGGCCACTGGTGGGGCCGCACCGAGGGTGAGCAGGCCGCCCTGGCGCAGGCCCGCCCGACCAAAGTCCTTCCCCCCTCGTTCGTCAAGGAGGCTGCCATGGCCCATGCGGTGTTCGTACCCGAAAAGCGCCATCCGGTCGAGGTGGCCGCGGCCGATGAGGCGCACCTGGTGCAGTGGCTCAGCCGCCGCCTGGGCACGCCGCTGAAGGTGCCTGCCCTTGGTGACAAGGGCTTCCGCCTGCTGGGCGGCCGCCTGTTGCCCGGCGAGAGCTCTCCGCGGGCCCAGTTCATGTACGAGAACGAGGCCGGCCTGCGCCTGACGCTCTATGTGACCGTGTTCGCGCCTGGCACCCAGCCCGAGCTGGCCGCCTTCGGCTCGCAGCGCTCGGGTCAGAACGAGTCGTTCTACTGGGTCCAGGACCAGTTTGGCTATGCGCTGAGCGCCGCGCTCAGTCCGGCCGAGATGCAGGTGCTGGCCCGCGAGGTGTTTGCCCAGCTGTCGCAGTGAGCGGGCGCTCGCCGTGACGGCGTCGTTCACTCGTGGCGCAAGGCTTCGATCGGGTCCATCTGTGCCGCACGGCGGGCTGGAAAGTAGCCGAACAGCACGCCGATCACGGCCGAGAACAGCAAGGCCAGCAGGTTGATGGTGGGATCGAAGGCATAGGGCACGGCCATCAGCCGAGCGCCGCCCCACGAGGCCCCGGTGGCCAGCACCACGCCGATGGCCCCGCCCAGGGCCGACAGCACCACCGCCTCGATCAGGAACTGCAGCAGCACTTCGCCCTCCAGTGCGCCCACGGCCAGCCGCAGGCCGATCTCGCGGGTGCGCTCGGTCACGCTGACCAGCATGATGTTCATGATGCCGATGCCGCCGACCAGCAGGCTCACCGCGGCCACCGCGCCCAGCAGGCTGGTCAGCACGCCCATGGTGCTCGACAGGGTCTCGGCCAGCTGCTGGGTGTCAAAGATGTTGAAGTTGTCGTCGTCGGCCTCCGCCAGGTGGCGGCGCTCGCGCAGCAGCAGGCGCAGGCTGGCCTTGAGCGGGCCGCTGTCGGCGCCGTCGGCCATCGAGACCATCATGAAGTTGACCTTGCGGCTGCCCGTGACGCGGCGCTGCAGCGTGTGCAGCGGCACCAGCACCGCATCGTCCTGGTCGCCCATGCCGCCCTGGCCCTTGGCCGTCAGGATGCCCACCACCTCGCACGAGAACTGGCGCATGCGCATGGCTGCGCCCAGGCCGGTGACGCCCTCGGTGCCGCCGTAGAGCTCTCGCCGCACGGTCTCGCCGATGATGCAGACGGCGGCGCCGGCGCGCTGCTCCTCGGGCATGAAGATGCGGCCGCTGGCCAGGGTGCTGTTGGTGGCGGCAAACCAGCCGTTGGTGCTGCCTGACACGGTGGTCGACCAGTTGCGGCCATTGGCCACCACGGTGGTGCTGGTGCGGCTTTGCGGTGCCACCGCGGCCACGCCGCCGATCTGGGCCATCACGGCGGCGGCGTCGGCCTCGGTGAACTGCGGCACCCCGCCGCCGCCCCCGCCGCCACCGATGCGCTGGCCCGGGCTGACCATCAGCAGGTTGGTGCCCAGGCTGGTGATCTTCTCCTCGATCGCCTGGGTGGCGCCATTGCCCAGGGTGACCATGGTGATGACGGCACTGACGCCGATGACGATGCCCAGGATGGTGAGGAAGGAGCGCAGCATGTTGCGCCGCACCGAGCGCAGGGCGAGCATGAAGACACTGAACAGCATCAGGTGGTCTCGCTCAGGGCGCTGGCCGGCGCCTCGGTGGTCGGCGTCGGATTGACGGCGTCCTTGGCGATGCGGCCATCCAGAAAATGCACCATGCGGTGGGCATAGGCGGCCATGTCGGGCTCGTGGGTGACCATCAGCACGGTGATGCCGTGATCGCGGTTCAGCGCCATCAGCAAGCCCATGATCTCGTGGCTGCGCCGGGTGTCCAGGTTGCCGGTGGGCTCGTCGGCCAGCACCACCGCAGGCTGGGTGACGATCGCGCGGGCAATGGCCACGCGCTGCTGCTGCCCGCCCGAGAGCTCGCCCGGCGTGTGCGTCTCCCAGCCGGCCAGGCCCACATCGCTCAGTGCTTGGGCTGCGGCTCGGGCGCGGTCATGGGCGCTGTCGCCGCGGTAGAGCAGGGGCAGTTCGACATTCTCCTTGGCCGAGGTGCGGGCCAGCAGGTTGAAGCCCTGGAACACGAAGCCCAGATAGCGCCGGCGCAGCCGGGCCCGCTGGTCGCGTGACAGGGTCTCGACCCGTGCGCCCTTGAACAGGTACTGGCCGCTGGTCGGTGTGTCCAGGCAGCCCAGGATGTTCATGGCGGTGGACTTGCCCGAGCCACTGGGGCCCATGATGGCGACGAACTCGCCGGCCTCGATCTGCAGGTCGATGGACTTGAGCGCCATCAGTTCGGCAGCGCCTTCGCCGTAGCGCTTGCTGATGCTGCGCAACTCGATCAGCGGGGTGCTCATTTCTTGTCCGTGCTCTGATCGGTGATGACGCGCATGCCGGCCTTCAGATCGCCGCCGGTGATCTCGGTCATGTGGCCATCGCTGATGCCTGGCGTGACAGCCACGGCCACTGGCACACCGGCCGCGGCCGAGCCGCCCTGGCCGTCGGCCGGCAGCACCCAGACTTGCCGCGCTCCGGCCGTGCTGGCGCTGTCGGCCGCGCTTTTGCGCTGGCTCTCGGTCTTGGGTGGGCCAAAGGCGATGCCTGAAGCCAGGCCTTTCTTGGCATTGGCGGCTGCGGTGCTGGGCGTGTAGCGCAGCGCGGCATTCGGCACCAGCAGCACGCCTTGGTGCTGGGTGGCCGTGATGGTGGCGGTGGCCGTCATGCCAGGACGCAGGCTCAGGTCGGCGTTGTCCACGTCCAGGTAGGTCAGGTAGGTGACCACGTTGTCGGTGATGGTCGAGCCGAAGCCGACCCGGGTGATGCGCGCGGGGTAGGACCGGTTCAAGTAGGCACTGACGGTGAAGCTGGCCTCCTGGCCGATCTTCACCGAGCCGACGTCGGCCTCGTCGACATAGACCCACAGCCGCAGCTTGTGCAGGTCTTCAGCGACGGTGAAAAGGGTGACGGCCTGCAGCGACGCGGCCACGGCATTGCCGGGGTCGACCGTGCGGGTCAGCACCACGCCATCGGCCGGCGCGGTGATCGAGGCCTTGGTCAGGTTGGTCTGGTCGGTGGACAGGGCGGCCCGGGCATCGGCCACGCCGGCATGGGCGCTGGTGTCGTCGGCCACGGCGCGGGCGAGGGTGGCACGGCTGGCGTCCAGCTCGGACTTGGCGGGCACCTTG
>CALRVU010000194.1:0-6288 GCA_943371685.1 Bordetella parapertussis
GCCGAGATGGATGGCAGCATGGTCTCGCCCGACGCCTGCTGCTTGACCACCTCCGACTCGGTCAGTCCCTCGCTGGTCACCACGCTGAAGCCGCGATATTGCTGGCCCCCCGAAATGACATCTGGAGTGTCTGATCGGGCAACTGCTCAGGTCTGGCCTGGCCTGGCTGCAGCCCCCGCTCTCGAGCGCGCCAGCTCAGCGGTAGACACCCACCCCAACCCAACCGTCGAAGTTGCCCAGCTTCTGCGCGTAGGTGATCTTGCTCTCGAGCTTCTTGGATTGGGGATGCGCCCATTCGTACTCGACCCAGCCACCGCCTTTGCCGGCAGCCGCCAGCAGCTCCTTGATCAGAAACTTGCCGTTGGGGTCTTTCAGCTCCATCAGGTTCTTGCCGATCAAACGTTCATTCGCACCATGGCCCACACAGGTTCCGTCATTGCGATACGCCATGACATAGAGATCCTTCTTGTGCCAGGTGACATTGGCCTTGTCGCTGAAGTCCTTGAAGGCCTGGTCGGGCCCGACCTTCTTCACGTGGTCGACCGCGGCATCGACCATCGCCTTCGCTTCGTCGCGGTTGCCAATTTCCTGGGCAAGCGCGGCCGACTGAAAGCTGAACGCCATCGTGGCGCCAACCAAGCACTGAACAAGAGAATAAGGCTTCATCACAGTCTCCGAGTCGCAGATTGAATTGCAGGATGCGAGTCAGTCGCATCCCACCGCGTCATCGACAGGAACTCAGGCTGCTGTAGCCCCAGCGCGTGGGATAGCGTTGAAATGTGGGCGGATTCGCCAACGCCGCGCCGGATTCGTGGCGCCACCAAGAAAAAAGGGCCCCGAAGGGCCCCTCTGAACTTGAACACCAGTCGGTCGGTCAGACCGCTGCCTGCGCATTGCGCAGCCGGATGTGCAGTTCACGCAGCTGCTTCTCGTCGACGTCACTGGGAGCGCCGGTGAGCAGGCACTGGGCACGCTGGGTCTTGGGGAAGGCGATGACGTCGCGGATCGAGTCGGCCTTGGTCATCAAGGTGATCAGGCGATCCAGGCCGAAGGCCAGGCCACCGTGCGGCGGGGCGCCGTACTGCAGCGCGTCCAGCAGGAAGCCGAACTTGACCTGCGCGTCTTCCTTGCTGATGTTGAGCGCACTGAACACCTTGCTCTGCACTTCGGCGCGGTGGATCCGGATCGAGCCGCCGCCCAGCTCCCAGCCGTTCAGCACCATGTCATAGGCCTTGGCGATGCAGGCACCAGGATCGGTGTCCATCAGGTCCTCATGGCCGTCCTTGGGCGCGGTGAAGGGATGGTGCACGGCATTCCAGCGGCCACCTTCCTCGTCTTGCTCGAACATCGGGAAATCGACCACCCACAGCGGAGCCCACTTGTCCTCGAACAGGCCCTTGCTGCGGCCGAAGTCGCTGTGACCGATCTTGACGCGCAGTGCGCCGATGGCGTCGTTGACGACCTTGGCCTTGTCGGCGCCGAAGAAGATCAGGTCGCCGTTGCAGGCGCCGGTGCGGGCGATGATCTCGGCCAGCGCGGCGTCATGCAGGTTCTTGACGATCGGCGACTGCAGACCCTCACGGCCCTTGGCCACGTCGTTGACCTTGATCCAGGCCAGGCCCTTGGCACCGTAGATCTTGACGAACTCGGTGTAGCCGTCGATCTCGCCGCGGCTCATCTCGCCGCCGCCGGGCACCTTCAGGGCCACCACACGACCACCCTTGGTGGTGGCCGGGGTCGAGAAGACCTTGAAGTCCACGTTCTTCATCAGCTCGGTCAGCTCGGTGAACTGCAGCTTGACGCGCAGGTCGGGCTTGTCCGAGCCGTACTTGAACATGGCGTCGGCATAGGTCATCTGCGGATAGACCGGCAGCTCCACGCCCATGGCATTGCGGAACACCGTGCGAATCATGCCTTCGAACATCGCGCGGATCTCTTCTTCGGTCAGGAAGGAGGTCTCGATGTCGATCTGGGTGAACTCGGGCTGGCGATCCGCACGCAGGTCTTCGTCGCGGAAGCACTTGGTGATCTGGTAGTAGCGGTCAAAGCCGGCCACCATCAGCAACTGCTTGAACAGCTGCGGCGATTGCGGCAAGGCAAAGAAGTGACCGTCATGAACGCGGCTGGGCACCAGGTAGTCGCGCGCGCCCTCGGGCGTGGACTTGGTCAGCATCGGGGTTTCGATGTCGACGAAGCCGTTGGCGTCGAGGAACTTGCGGACTTCCATGGCCACGCGGTAGCGCAGCATCAGGTTCTTCTGCATCTGCGGGCGGCGCAGGTCCAGCACCCGGTGCGTCAGGCGCACGGTTTCGCTCAGGTTGTCGTCGTCCAGCTGGAACGGTGGCGTCACCGACGGGTTCAGCACTTCCAGCTCATGGCACAGCACTTCGATCTTGCCAGACACGAGGTTGGCGTTCTCGGTGCCGGCCGGGCGGGCGCGGACCAGGCCCACGACCTTGATGCAGAACTCGTTGCGCACGCCTTCGGCGGTGGCGAACATCTCGGCGCGGTCCGGGTCGCAGACGATCTGGACCAGGCCTTCGCGATCACGCAGGTCGACAAAGATCACGCCGCCATGGTCGCGGCGGCGATGGGCCCAGCCCATCAGGGTCACGGTCTGTCCGAGCAGCTGTTCGCTGACGAGGCCGCAGTAAGTGGTTCTCATGATGGCACTCCGGTGCTTGAATTTGGGAGAGAGGCCGGCGGCGGAAAAGCGCGCAGGCAGGGTCAGGTTCGAATCGGGGCCCGGGGTGGGGTGTCAACCCTCAGGACTGAACGCAAGGCGGAAAAGCGCGTTCAGCCCGCCCGATTGGGGTCGGCCTCCTCCGGCCGGCTGAGGCCGGTCGGGGGCGCCACCACGCCCATGGAGATGATGTATTTCAGGGCTTCATCGACGCTCATGCCCAGGGGGCGCACGGACTCGCGCGGCATGATCAGGAAGAAACCGGAGGTCGGGTTGGGCGTGGTCGGCACGTACAGGCTGACATGCTCACCCTCCAGATGGGCCGCGACCTCGCCACCCGGCTTGCCCGTGACGAAGGCGATGGTCCAGGAGCCAGCATGCGGGTACTGCACCAGCACGGCCTCGCGGAAGGCATTGCCGGTGCTGGAGAACAAGGTGTCCGAGACCTGCTTGACCGAGCTGTAGATCGACTTGACGATGGGAATGCGGTTCATCAACGCATCCCACTGGCGCAAGAACCACTGGCCGAAGATGTTGGTGACGAACACGCCGGTCAGCAACATGGCCACCACCATCACCAGCACGCTCAGCCCCGGCACATGTCGCAGGTGCTCGAGCCAGTCGTAGGCGCTGTGTGGCAGCACGGCCTGAGTGACCGACAGCACGGCAGCGAACATGCTGTCGAGCAGGCCCAGCACCGACAACAACACCCAGATGGTGATGGCCAGTGGCAGCCACGAAAGCAGGCCTGCGATCAGGTATTTTTTCACAGCGTTGCGTGCTCGGTGGATCCGGTGGCGGGGTGCGTCATGGCGTGGAAGACTTGGGCGGGCTGGCAGCCGGTGCCGCTGAGGGCGCCGACACGGACGCCGGTGCAGCAGGCGCTGGCGCGGCGGCTGGGGCCGACTCGGAGCCCCCACCCGCCGGCGCAGCCACGGCCGGCGCTGAGGTGCCGCCGGCTGCCGGGGCTGCCGGTGCCGCGCCATTGTTGCGGAAGTCCGTGACATACCAGCCCGAGCCCTTGAGCTGGAAGCCGGCCGCCGTGACCTGTTTCTGGAACTGCGCAGCGCCGCAGACCGGGCAATCGGTCAGCGGTGCATCGGACATTTTCTGCAATACATCACGCGCATGGCCGCAGGCCGCGCAGCGATAGGCGTAGATTGGCATGGGAAACCCTGATCAGCAAACCCTCAATTATAGAGGCCCGGCCACATGGGCCGGTCGGAGTTCAGCCTTTCAGGCCGGCCACCGCATGGTGCGAACCATGCTGGTTCTTCACCGCCTGCGGGCCCAGCGTGCCGATCACCATGCCCAGAACAGCTGCCAGAAAGCCGGCCAGGGGCGCCGGGAAGGCCTCGCCAGCCGGCGTGGTCACGAACAGACCCCAGGTCAGCAGGCCCAGCACGATGGAGAACAAGGCGCCCTGGGTGCTGGCCCGCTTCCAGTACAGGCCGGCCACCAAGGGCACGAAGGCGCCCACCAAGGTCACCTGATAGGCGCCCGAGACCATGTCGTAGATGGGCGTGCCCTGCAGCGCGATCGCATACGCGCAGACGCAGATGCTGAACAAGAGCACGGCAATCCGCATGGTGCGCAGTTCGCGCTGGTCGCTGATGCGCGGCACGAACTGGCGCCAGATGTTCTCGACAAAGGTGACCGACGGCGCCAGCAGCGTGGCGGATGCGGTGGACTTGAGCGCCGACAGCAAGGCGCCGAAGAACAGCACCTGCATGATGAAGGGCATCTTCTCCATGACCAGCGTCGGGATCACCTTCTGCGGATCTTCCTTGATCAGGGCCGCTGCCGTGTCCGGCATGATGATCAGCGCACTGGTGACGATGAACATGGGCACGAAGGCGAAGGCGATGTAGCACAGGCCGCCGATGACCGGGCCACGGGTGGCGGCCTTCTCGTCCTTGGCCGACATGACCCGCTGGAACACGTCCTGCTGCGGGATCGAGCCGAACATCATGGTGATGGCGGCGGCGACAAAGGCCAGCATCTGTTCCAGGCTGGGCTCGGGCAGCACCGTGAACAGGTCCTTGCTCTGCGCCAGGGCGATCACCTTGTCAGCCCCGCCGGCCTGGTCGGCCGCAAACACGGCGATCAACGACAGGCCCACCACCAGCACGATCATCTGGATGAAGTCGGTGACCGCCACCGACCACATGCCACCAAACAGCGTGTAGGCCAGGATCGAGGCCGTGCCCAGCACCATGCCCATGGGGATGCTGATGGCCCCCTGCGACAGCAGGTTGAAGACCAGGCCCAGCGCCGTGACCTGGGCCGAGACCCAGCCCAGGTAGCTGAGGATGATGATCAGCGAGCACAGCACCTCGACCGAGCGGCCATAGCGCTCGCGGTAGTAGTCGCTGATGGTCAGCAGCGTCATGCGGTAGAGCTTGGCCGCAAAGAACAGGCCGACCAGCACCAGGCAGGTGCCGGCGCCGAAGGGGTCCTCGATCACCGCCCCCAGGCCACCCTCGACGAACTTGGCAGGGATACCCAGCACGGTCTCGGAGCCGAACCAGGTGGCAAAGGTGGTGGTCACCACCATCACCAGCGGCAGATGCCGGCCGGCGATGGCGAAGTCAGCGGTGGTCTTGACCCGCTTGGCGGCCCACAGGCCGATGGCGATGGTCAGAAGCAGGTAGGCAAAAACCAGGGTCAGCAACATGGCGCGGGCTCAAGGCGTCAGAGTGGAGAAAAACGGGCAGACCGTCAGGTCGATTCAGTACCACCCAGTGTGGAGGAAAAGGCGGGCTGCCAGCAGGCCGATCAGGAAGCCGGAGACGCTCCAGATCAGACCAGCCAGCAGCCGGTTGGTGCGGCGTTGCTCGCGCAGCAAGGCCAGGCTGATGGCCGAGCTGTCGTTTCTGGGGCCGGCCGTCAGCTGGGCATGCAGCAAACGAGGCAGCTCGGGCAGCAGCTTGGCATACAGCGGCGCTTCGTCCTTCAAGCGGCGCAGCAAGGCGCGCCAGCCCACTTGCTCGTTCATCCAGCGCTCCAGAAACGGCTTGGCGGTGGACCAGAGGTCGAGCTCAGGGTCGAGCTCACGGCCCAGGCCTTCCACATTCAGCAGCGTCTTCTGCAGCAGCACCAGCTGAGGCTGGATCTCGACATTGAAACGGCGCGAGGTCTGGAACAGGCGCATCAGCACCTGGCCCAGCGAAATGTCTTTCAGCGGCCGGTCAAAGTGCGGCTCGCAAGTGGCGCGGATGGCCTGCTCCAGCTGCTCGATGCGGGTATCGGCCGGCACCCAGCCCGACTCCACGTGCAGCTCGGCCACGCGTTTGTAGTCGCGGCGGAAGAAGGCGATGAAGTTCTGCGCCAGGTACTCCTTGTCGCGCTCGGTCAGCGTGCCGATGATGCCGAAATCCAGCGCGATGTAGCGGCCGAAGGTGGCCGGATCGATGCTCACCTGGATGTTGCCCGGGTGCATGTCGGCATGGAAGAAGCCGTCACGGAAGACCTGGGTGAAGAAGATGGTCACACCGTCGCGGGCCAGCTTCTTGATGTCCACGCCGGCCTCGCGCAGGCGGCCGACCTGGCTGATCGGCACGCCCTTCATGCGCTCCATCACGATCACGGTCGAGGTGCACATG
>CALRVU010000195.1:0-6273 GCA_943371685.1 Bordetella parapertussis
GGTTCCTGGACGAAGTCGCCGGTCTGGGCCCCGCCACGCTGGAGAACCTGTGCGCCTACATCTGGCGCGCCATGGAGCTGCTTTACGCCGCCAAGCTGGCCAGCGTAGAGGTGCGGCGCGAGGCCAGCGGCGACGCCTGCACCCTGCGCCGCTGAGCCAGCGCCCCCGCGGCGCGGTCGGTTCGGTGATTGAACGGCACGGGCATCGGTCTTGTGCTGATGTCACGTCCATCCCACATTGCGGTGTGATACTGGATTGGCACTTCATTCACCGGGAACTGATCATGGACCGTCGGCAGTGGCTTCAATGGGGTTTGGGCAGTGCGGGGCTGTTGGCCGGCGCAGCGCGTGCGCAAAAGGTCGAGGCGCTGCCCGAGTTGCGCATCGTCATCCCGGCCAGTCTGGGCGGCGGCTGGGATCAGACCGGTCGTGAACTGGGCTCGGCTCTGCAGAGCGCCCGACTGGTCGACAAGGTTCAGTTCGAGAACATCGGCGGCAAGGCCGGCACCATCGGATTGGCCCAGTTCGTGGAACGCTACAACACCGCGCCCAACACCTTGCTGATGGGCGGCATGGTCATGCTGGGCGGCATCGCCCTGCAGCAAGCCGCGATCGACACCTCCAAGGTGACGCCCATGGCGGAACTGACCAGCGACTATCTGGTGGTGGCCGTTCCCGCAGCTTCGCCCATCAAGACCGTTGCCGACCTGGTCAAGAGTCTGCGACAGCCCGATTTCAAGGCGACCTGCGTGGGCGGCTCGGCGGGTGGGGTCGATCACATGCTGATGGGCATGATGTTGCGGGCGGCCCGTGCCCAACCCGAGAACTACAACTACCTGGCCACGGCGGGCGGCGCCGAGGCCGTCAAGGCCTTGCAGGATGGGCGCGCGCAGATCGGCATTTCGGGCCTGAGCGAGTTCCGCCCCGAGATCGAAAGCGGACGGCTGCGGGCACTGGCCATCAGCTCACGCAAGGGCCGCATGGGCCTGCCGTCACTGCGCGAGAGCGGGCTGGACACCGAGTTGGCCAACTGGCGCGGCGTGTTCGCGCCCAAAGGCATCAGCGAGCCGCAGCGCAACCAGTTGGCCACGCTGCTGGACCGGGTGTCGCGCACCGCCGAATGGAATGACACCCTGCGGCGCAACAACTGGGTGGGCAGCTACCGGGCGGGGCCCGAGTTTGCCCAGTTCGTCGAGACCGAGCAGACCATGGCCCGGGTGGTGGTCCACATGCTGCGCCTCAAGAGCTGATCGGCAGCCGGCCAGCGGCACGAGGCTCAGAACATCTCGGTTGAGCTGCCCTGGCTGCGGTCGTAGTTGGCGGCTTCGGCCTGGCCGGTGGTGGTGTCGGTCTGGGTCTCGAAGCAGAAGAACCGGTCGCGGCCCAGTGATTTGGCGGTGTAGAGCGCGGCGTCGGCCCGTGACAACAGGGATTCGATGGTGGTGTTGCCGTCCGGCACGCAGGTGGTGATGCCGCCTGACACGGTGACGCAGCCCTGGCTGTCGCTCGCCGGATGGGGCAGGGCCAACTGGTGCACGGTGCGGCGCAGTCCCTTGGCAAAGAACATGGCGCCCGAGTGCGAGGTGCCCGGCAGCAGAATCACGAACTCCTCGCCACCAAAGCGGGCGGCCATGTCCCGCGGCCGGCGGCAGGTGTCGCTCAGCAACTGGCCGATCCGGCGCAGGCAGACGTCGCCTTGCAGGTGGCCGGCCTTGTCGTTGTAGAGCTTGAAGTTGTCGACGTCGATCAGCAACAGGGTCAGCGGCAGCTGGTCGCGGCGTGCCGCGCGCAGCTCTTCATCCAGCCGGATGTCCATGCCCCGCCGGTTGGTCAGTCCGGTCAGCGGATCCCGGATGGACAGCGCCTGCAGATCGCGGTTGCTGGCCTTGAGCTGGTCGGTCAGCAGCGTGAGTTGCCGGTGCAGGGCGCACAGCCGCTGCATGGCGCGCAGCTTGGCCTGCAGCACCACCGGAGAGACGGGTTTGAACAAGTAGTCGTCGCCGCCGGCATCGATGCCCACGGCCAGGTCGGAGTCCCGCACCAGGCCGGACAGGAACAGGATCGGCGTCCAGCCTTCGGGCTCGGCCCTGCGCATGGCTTCGGCGGCCCAGTGGCCGTTCTTGCCGGGCATTTCCACGTCCAGCAGCACCACATCGGGCCGGGCGACCATGAACAGGCGCAAGCCGTCCTCGGCGTTGTCGGCCTCAATGACCTCGTGGCCCATCTGTTCCAGCTCGGCGGCCAGCACCATGCGGTGGGAATTCTGGTCGTCGACCAGCAAAACCTTGAGCGGAGTGTCGATTGAAAGATCCATGGCGAACTACCTTGGCGAGCAGGCGTGCCCGCGTTCCGGTTTATCGGCATGCACCTTGCCGGGCTTGAGGCGCGGGTGACTGCGCGCTCAGTCGTCCTGCGCCAGTTGCCAGGCCAGCCAGGCGCCGGGCAAGGCCAGGGCCAGGCACAGCGCCGCCGCCAGGCCGGGGCGATCCGGCCAGCCCAGCAGCAGGTTTGCCAATGGGCTGTCCCCCTGCGCGCTGCCGGCGTACAAGGCGAGCAGGCCGATGGCCGTGCCGAGCAGCCCGCCCCACAGGCTCCCGCGCGCACGGCGCTGCTGCCGCAGCATGTCGGGGGCGAAGCCTTGCTCAGGCAGTTGCCGCATCACGCGCTGGGTAAAACCTTGATCCGCCACCTCGGGCGGTCGACAGGCCTTGATCAGCGCATCGAGGCCCTGATCATCAGGTTCATGCTTCGGCTCGTTCGGTGTCATCGGGGGTCCTTCGGATTCCAGGCAGACAACAGTTCACGCAAGCGGGCTCTGCCCCGCAGCACATGGGTCTTGACGGTGCCCAGCGGGACGCCCAGCACCGCGGCGGCCTCGCTGTGGCTCAGGTCCAGGTGCAGGCAATGCAGCAGCGCGACTCGCTCGGCCTCGGGCAGCTGCTGCAGCGCCCGCTGCAGGTCCAGCCGCAGACCCGGCTCTGACTCGGGCGCCATCGCGTCTTCCGGGCCGCCGCCGCTGTCGGCAAGCGCCGGTGCGACAGCGTCCGGTGGGGCGCTGCGGCGATGCATGAGGAAGCCTCGATAGGCGATGCGGTAGAGCCAGGTGCCAAAAGCGGCATCGCGCCGAAAGGCCGGCAAGTGCCGCCAGGCCTGGAAGAAGGCCTCTTGCGCCAACTCGTCGGCCAGCGCATGGTCGCCGCGAGTCAGTTGACGCAACTGGCGACGCACATCGGACTGGTGGGCCGCCACCAGCTCGGCAAAGGCCTGCCGGTCGCCCTGCTGGGCCCTGAGCACGCACCGGTCCAGCCGGGCTTGTGCATCGGGTGCGGTCACTGCTCGTCGGCAAGGTGGGCGGTGCTGGCTTCGGCTTGAGACCTCCGGGCATCCTCGCGCTCAATGCGCCAGACGATCAACTGGGCCAGACCGATGCACAGGGGCACGCTGCCGATGCCCCACAGGCTGACCATGTCATCCCCCATCGCGACGAACAGCAGGATCAGGCCCAGCCCCAGGCCCACCAGCGTCATGCCGATGCGCAGCGGCGATGCCATGGGTTTGCGGCGCTCGGGTTCGCTGACCGGCTGCAGCAGCAGCTCGGGCACCGGCAGGTTGCGGTCCAGCCACTGCAGGATCAGGGCGTTGCGTTCGCGTTGCTGAGCCAGGCGGTTGCGCATCACCATCCAGATGATGGCGATGGGCAGCAGCATGCCGGCAATCGGAATCAGCATGCCGGTGAGTTTCTGGATGATCTGGGCGGCGTCGTTCATGGCATCTCCTGCGCGGGGTGGGCGGGCCGGTGCGGCCTGCCTCTGCCTGATTGGATGCAGTGAGCAGGCCGTTCGGATTCAGTGGCGGCTCAATTCGGGTGGGCGTCGGCGCTCAGGGCCTCGGGCTTGATGCGCAGGGCCCACAACACGCCCGCCACCAGCAAGACCACACCCAGCCAGCTGGTGGGGCTGGGCCAGTCACCGCGCAGGGCCCAGGCATAGCCCAGGGCGGCCAGGGTTTCGAACACGATCAGCTGGCCGGCCAGGTTGGTGGGCAGGCGCTGGCTGGCCTCATTCCAGCAAAGCGTGCCCAGCCACGACGCGAACAGGCCGATGGCCAGCATCAAGCCGACGAAAGCCAACGGTCGCGGCCCCAGCGGCATGGCCCAGGGGGCATCGGTCAGGCTGAACACCAGCCAGGTGATGGCGTAGCCGATCAGGGCCAGCGGCAAGGTGGCCAGGCCTTGGGCGGTGGCCCAGGTGCGAGGGCTGCGGTCGGCATGGGCGCGCAGCCAGTCGGCATTGCGCAGCGGGTACCAAGTCCAGCAGGCCACCGCCCCCACCGCCAGCAGGCCGCCCAGGGCGTAGCGGCCCAGATCGGCGTCGGGATCGGCCTGCAGATGGGCCAGTTCCACCTGGTTGACCAGCGCAATGCCGGCGGCGATCAGGCCCAGCGAGGGCAGCAGGCGACCCCAGGGCAGGCGGCCGTCCCGGCCGGCATTGCGCAGGTTGGCGCTGATGGCGATGACCACCGGCAGGGTGCCGATCATCATGGTGGGCAGCGGCCCGCCGGCCCGCTGGATGGCGGCCGACAGGAACAGGTAGTAAGCCACATTGCCGACGGCCGAGAGCTTGAGCGCCTCGATCCAGTCGGCCCGGCTGAGCAGGCGCAGCGCGCCCCGGTCCAGCCAGCCCAGTGGCAGGGCAATCAGGCCGAAGGCCAGGTAACGGCCAAAGGTGAGCAGGGCGGCGGGGTAGTCGGCCAGCAGGGTAGGGCCGATGAACACCAGGCCCCACATCAGGCCGGCGGCCAGTGCGAACAGGGTTCCGAACAACATGTCGAGCGGTCAGGGCAGGGCGTTCTGGCGCGAGTGCCAGCGCAATGGGGTGGGCAAGGCGGAGCATCGGCCGGCGCCGTGAGCGTGGCCGGCCTGCATCTTCCCACGCGTCAAGCTAAAGTGCCGCCCTGTGAAAGCCTCTGATCTGATCGAACTGAAAGCGGTGGAACGCCGCTACGAAACCGGCTTGCTGGCGCTGCAGGGTGTGAACCTGCGCCTGGCGCGCGGTGAATTTGTCAGCCTGCTCGGCCCCTCGGGCTGTGGCAAAAGCTCGGTGCTGCGCTTGCTCGCCGGACTGGACCAGCCCAGCGCCGGTGCCGTGCTGCGCGAGGGTGCGCCCGCCAAGGGCCCGGTGCGCGACACCAGCTTTGTCTTCCAGGAGCCCACGCTGATGCCCTGGGCCGATGTGCTGAGCAATGTAGAGCTGCCGCTGCGCCTGGCCAACATGGCTGCCGAGCCACGGGCCGAGGCCGCCCAGGCCGCACTCGAGCGGGTCGGCCTGGGCGGCTTTGCCCGGGCCATGCCGCGCGAGCTGTCGGGCGGCATGAAGATGCGCGCCTCGATTGCCCGGGCGCTGGTCACCCAGCCGGCCTTGCTGCTGCTCGACGAGCCCTTTGCCGCGCTGGACGAGATCACCCGCTTTGCCCTCAACCAGGCCCTGCGCGCGCTGTGGTGCCCGGCCGGCGGCCAGCCGGCCTTCACCGGCGTGTTCGTGACCCACAGCGTCTACGAGGCGGTATTCCTCAGCCAGCGGGTGCTGGTGATGAGTGCGCGTCCGGGCCGCATCATCGAAGAGGTGCTGATCGATGGCCCCTTGCAGCGCGATGCCAGCTTCCGCGAGTCGCCGGTCTTTGCAGCGGCCTGCGCCCGCCTGAGCGCTGCCCTGGCCCGCGCCGCCGAGGGCCCGGACAGCGCCGGACCGGACCACCACCGGGAAGCTCAGCTTGGCTGACACCCGATGGGCTCGCTGGCTCGCGCCCAGCCTGGCGCTCAGCGTCTTTGTGCTGGGCTGGGAGGCGGCCGTGCGTTTCTGGGACATTCCGCCCTACCTGCTGCCCGGCCCCTGGCTGGTGCTGCAGACCCTGTGGCTGAACCTCGGCTCGTTGATGGAGGCCTGGTGGGTCACGCTGCGCATCACCTTGCTGGCCCTGGCCCTGGCCTGCGTGGGCGGGGTGGGGCTGGCAGCACTGTTCGCGCTGTCGCGCTGGCTGGAGTGGAGCCTGACGCCTTTCGCGGTGGTGTTGCAGGTCACACCGATCATTGCGGTGGCCCCGCTGATCATGATCCTGACCGACAGCGCCACCGCCACGGTGCTGCTGTGCGCCTTCATCGTGGCCTTCTTTCCGCTGCTGGCCAACACCCTGGCCGGCCTGCGAAGTGCTGACGCCGGTCTGCGCGAGCTGTTCCGGCTCTACCGCGCCAGCCGCTGGCAGACCTTGCGCTTTCTTC
>CALRVU010000196.1:0-6265 GCA_943371685.1 Bordetella parapertussis
CAGTGGCCATTCCCCAGCAGGCGGCGGCCACCTTCGTGGATCAGCATCAGGAGTCGGCCAAGGCTGCCGAGGCCGCCACCGGCATCCCGGCTTCGTTCATGATCGCCCAGGCGGCGCATGAGACCGGCTGGGGCCGCAAGGAGATCCGCAATGCCGACGGCAGCTCGGCCAACAACCTGTTCGGCATCAAGGCCGGCAGCAGCTGGAAGGGCGCCACCACCGATGTGACGACGACCGAGTACATCAACGGTCAGCCGCGCAAGATGGTGCAGAAGTTCCGCGCCTACGACAGCCCTGCCGAGTCGTTTGCCGACTACGCCAAGCTGATGAAGGACAACCCGCGCTACCAGCAGGTGGTGGCCTCGGGCAATGACGCCAAGGGCTTTGCCCAGGGCTTGCAGAAGGCCGGCTACGCCACCGACCCGGCCTATGCCGACAAGCTCAGCCGCGTCATCAACACCACCTTGCGCCTGCAACGCAGCGTGCAGGCTTGAGAGCGTGATCGTGCCTGACACCACCGCGAACGGGACCACACCATGTCAGGATTGATGACGCTGGGAATGCGCGGCATGCTGGCCGCGACGGCTGCGCTCAACGTGACCGGCCACAACATTGCCAATGCCAATGTCAAGGGCTACTCGCGCCAGGAGACCGAGGTCGAGACGTCGCAGGGGCAGTTCAGCGGCACCGGCTTCTTCGGCAAGGGCGTCAACGTCGTCAATGTCAAACGGGCGCATGACGAGTTCCTGACCATGCAGGCCGCAGCGGCCAAGTCGCTGCGCTCGATGGACGAGGCGCGCACCGGGCAGCTGCAGCAGCTCGAGCAGGTGTTTCCCCCAGGCAGCAAGGGCCTGGGCTATGCCATGGGCGAGTTCCTCAATTCGATGGTCGACCTGGCCAACACGCCGGCCGATGCCAGTGCACGGCAGGTGGTGCTGGCCCGCGCGGCCGATGTGGCTGACCGGTTCAAGGCTGCAGCCGACCGCATCAACGTGCTGCAGGAAGGCGTCAATTCCGACCTGGAGAACTCCGCTGCCACCGTGACCACCCTGGCCGCCCGGGTGGCAGACCTGAACAACCAGATTGCCGGCTACAACGGCCTCGATCAGCAGCCCAACGACCTGCTGGACCAGCGTGACCGGCTGATCAGCGAGATCAGCGAGATCATCGAGGTCACCACCCTCAAGGCCTCGGACGGCTCGGTGGGTGTGTTCATCGCCGGCGGCCAGCGCCTGGTGCTGGGGGCGGAGTCGGCCACGCTGGGGGTGGTGGCCGATCCGGCCGATGCCTCGCGCAGCGCCATGACCTTGTCCAGCCAGGGCGAGACCCTGGTGCTGGGTGAGAGCAGCTTCACCGGCGGCTCGATCGCCGGCTTGCTGAACTTCCAGAACCACGATCTGGTCGAGGGCCGCAACCAGCTCGGCCAGATGGCCATGGCCTATGCGAGCCGGGTCAACGAGACCCAGGCCCTGGGTGTGGACCTGCGCGACCCGCCCGGTGCGGGTGCGCCGCTGTTCAGCATCGGTGCGCCGGCTGCCCAGGCCAATGCCAACAATGCCAAGGACGGCACCGGCAACTACATCGCCTCGCTGCAGCTCACCGTCACTGATGCGACCTTGCTGCAGGCCAGCGACTACGAGCTCCAGCCCGACGGCAGCGGCTCGCCCGGCCAGTACACGCTCAAGCGCCTGTCTGACGGACTGACCCGCAATGTGGTGGACGGCCAGGAGATCGACGGCTTCCGCATTGATGTGGGCAGCCCCGATCTGGAGCCCGGCGACCGCTTTCTGCTGCAGCCCGTGGGTGCCGCGGCAGGCGGCATGGCCCGCATCCTCGACGATGTGGACGGCATCGCGGCGGCCTCGCCCGTCACCGCCACGATGAACGTGGCCAACACCGGCACGGCCAGCGTGGCGCTGCTCAAGGTGGTCGATGCCGGCATCGATCCGCAGCTCACGGCGGCGATCAACTTCACCTCGGACACCGGTGACTACAACTGGGAGTTGCGCGACCGGGACACGGGCGCCGTGATCAGCAGCGGCACCGGCGTCTGGGAGCCGGGCGAGCCGATCGCGCTGAACGGCTTCGAGCTCGACTTGAACGGCGTGCCGGTCAGCGGTGACTCGCTGGAAGTGGCCAAGACCCTGTTTCCGGCCAGCAACAACGGCAATGCGCTGGCCATGGCCGCGCTGCGCGACGAGCGCTTCGTCGGCCGCTACGAGCGGGCGGACGGCAGCGTGGCCGATGGCGACACCGCCACCGACGCCTATGCCGCCACCATGGCCGACATCGGCGTGCGGGTGCAGGGCGCCCAGGCCTCGACCGAGATCTCCACCGCCGCAGCGGCCCAGACCGAACTGACGCTCACCTCCAAGACCGGCGTGAACCTGGACGAAGAGGCCTCACGCTTGATCCAGTACCAGCAGGCCTATCAGGCCGCGGCCAAGGTCCTGCAGGTGGCGCAGTCGGTGTTCGACACCATGTTGCAGCTGGGCGCCTGATCATGGCGCCGGCTGCATCGCATTCTTGAAGCCCGGAGGCTCTCATGCGCATCACCACAGGCCAGGCGTTCTCCACCTCGGTGGACAACCTGCAGCGCCGCCAGAGCGAGATGAGCCTGGCGCAGGAGCAGTTGACCAGCGGCAAGCGCGTGCTGCGCGCCAGCGACGACCCCACCGCCGCCGCGCGGGCGGAGCGGGCGCGCTCGCTGGTCCAGCGCGCCGATGCCACCGAGCGTGCCGTGGCCGCCAGCCGCAACGCCATGACGCTGACCGAAGCGGCGCTGGGCGACGCAACCTCGCTGGTGCAGCAGGCCCGCGAGCTGGTGGTGGCCGCCGGCAATGCCAGTTACAGCGATGCCGAGCGCGCCGATGTGGCCAAGCAGATCAGCGCCATCCGCAAGCAGTTGATGAGCGTGGCCAACCGGGGCGACGGCACCGGCGGCTATGTGTTCTCGGGCCAGGGCTCGAGCGAGCCGCCCTTCCTCGAGCGGCCGGGCGGCATGGCCTACACGGGCACGGGTGGCGCGGTGCAGGTGGCCTCGGACGAGCCCTTGCCCCTGACGCTGGACGGTGCGCAGGTCTGGCTGTCGGCCCCCAGCGGCAACGGCGTGTTCGAGACCAGCAGCCAGAGCAGCAGTGCCTGGATCGACACGGGCCGGGTGATCTCGCCCCAGGCCATCACCGGCAGCAGCTATTCGGTGCAGTTTGATGTGACGGGCGGGGTGACCACCTATTCCGTGGTGCAGGACGGCGTCAACACCCTGGTGTCGGGCGCGCCCTACACGGCGGGCCAGGCCATCGAGCTCGACGGCATGGCCTTCACCATCAGTGGCACGCCAGCCCATGGCGACACCTTCGGCATCGAGCCCGCCACGCCCGATCTGTCGGTGTTCGATGCGCTGGAGCGGATCGTCAATGAGCTGAAGACACCGACCCGCACTGGCGCACAGATCACCCAGACGGTGCAGTCAGGGCTGCGCGACATTGACGCGGCTGCCGCGCACCTGCAGAGCTCGCGCAGCATGACCGGCGAGGTGCTCAACCGCATCGACGGCGTGGAAGGCCGGGTCGCCGATCTGAAGCTGTTCGGTGAAACCACGCGCTCCAATGCCGAAGATCTGGACATGGTGCAAGCGATCTCGGATTTCGAGAACAAGCAAACCGGTTATGAAGCGGCCCTGCAGACCTATGCGTCGATGCAGAAGATGTCGCTGTTCGATTACATCCAACTCTGAAAGCAATTCGCCATGGACCATCCGGTGCTTGACCAACTGGTGCTGGGCTACGGGGCCTTGTTCAATGCGAAGCGTGCGCCGGTCATCGCCCGGCTGACGGTGCATCCGCTGGGCGGCAGTGCCGAGGAGCAGGCACGGGGCCTGCTGGAGATGCTGGCCGAGGCGTGGCCGGCCGAGCAGGGGCCGCTGTCACTCAATCCGACCAGCGAAGCCCTGCTGCAGGCCCTGCTGCCCATGCCGGCGCCCGGGCATCTGATCCTCGAGGTGCCGGCCTTCATGGCCTCGGATCCGGCCACCGCCGCGCAACTGCTGGCCCGCCATGCGGCCGGAAGCCGGCAGGTCCTCAAAGGCCGACCCCTGAGCCCGCTGCCACCCGAGCTGGCCCATGCCTTTGAGCATGTGCTGGTGGAGGCTGCCGAGAACCGCCGCGCAGGCAATCAACCCGCATCCGCCTCAGCCCGCAAGACCGCCTGGGTGCTGACGGGCGCCGTCCTGGCATCCGAGGCCAGCGCCGCCCTGCAGAGCGGTGCCATGGCCGTGCAGGGCTGGCCCCTGGGTGAGCCGCCCAAGCCCAGCACGGTGCGCAAGGATGTGCCGGCCGGCGCGGCTGTGGTGATGGACCTGATCCAGCGGGTGGACCGCGAAGAGCCCGCCCCCAAGCTGGAGGCCGTGTTGCGCGGTGATCCGGCGCTGGCCTTCCGGCTGATGCGCCTGATCAACTCGCCCGCCTTCGGTCTGTCGGTCGAGGTCAATTCTTTCCAGCACGCGATCATGATCCTGGGCTATCAGCGGCTCAAGCGCTGGCTGGCCTTGCTGATGACGAGTGCGGTGGACGACCCCAATCTCAAGCCCCTGATGTTCCTGGCCGTCCGACGTGGCCTGCTGATGGAAGAACTGGCCCGCCAGAGCGGGGATGCCGAGCATCGCAGCGAGGCCTTCATCTGCGGTGTGTTCTCGTTGCTGGACCGCATGCTGGGCCAGCCTTTCGAGCGCTTGCTGGCCAGCCTGCCGGTGGCCGAAGGCGTGGGGCAGACCCTGATGCACGGGGACGGCCCGCACCGCCTGGCGCTGAACCTGGCGTGCGCCATCGAGTCCGAGCTGCCGCACGACATCATCGAGGCCACCCAGGCCATGCTCTGCGCACCCGGTGAGGTCAATCGAGCCGCGTTGCGTGCCCTGCTTGCATCGCGTCAGATGCAGCCGGACTGAACATCCCGGCGCGCCCCGGCCGCAGGGTCGGGCGTACACTCGGAGCAGCCCGATAGGCTCCTGTCCGGGGGCAGTTCAGATGCCGTTCAGAATCAAGCACATGCCTGCGACGCGGGCCGCCACGGACGCTGCGCCGGACGCGCCGGACAGCGTTGCAGAAAAGCCTCTTGAGCGCCCGGTCGAGCGCCCGGTCGAGCGACCCGGCGCCTCGCGGCTCACCGGCCCCCTGGTCGACAGCTTGCAGCTCAGCGCGCTGCCCATGATGGCCTGCGATCCGGCCGGTCGTGTGCTGCTGGCCAACGAGGCCATGCGCACCCTGATGGGCGATCCACTGGAACCCTTGCCGATGTGGCCTGCCGAGGTGGCTGCGCTGTGCGGCTGGCCCGCCGCCATGCCGCCGATCGGCCAGACCCGTCGCAGCGAAGGCTGGGTGCAGGACAGCCGCGAGCAGCAGCGCCACTGGCGCGTCAGTGTGCGTGGCGTGGCCGGCGCGCCGGTGCGCTGGCTCCTGCAGATTGAAGACTGTCAGCTGGAGGACCGGCAGGCACTGGCCCAGATCGAGATCGCCGCATTGATGGGCACCGCCGGTCTGGGCGTGGCCACCTTTGATCCGGCGCGGGGCTGGACCACCTCAGCCTCGGCGCGGCCGCCACAAGCCGCCACAGGCCGCGCAGGTGGGGGCAGTGGCGCCGCCGCGGGTGCCGCTGGTGCCGCTGGTGCCTCTGGAAAAGCGAGCCGCACCGCCGCGATGCAAGGCCTGATGTCGGTGGGCCGCGATCTGGTCGAGCCCGAATCGATGATCGAGTACGAGCGCTTGCAGACCGCCTTGCGGCAACGCCAGCGCATCGAGGTGCGCTACGCCGTGCGCCATCCCGACATGGGCCGGCGCTGGTTGCTGACCCGGGTCGAGCCGGCTGACCTGGGCACGGGGGAGGGCGGTTTCAGCGTGGTCACGCTGGATGTGACCGAGGAAGAGACCGCGCGGCGTCACAACGAGCAACTGCTGCACGAGCTGGGCACCATCCTCGATGTCAGCCCGGCTGGCATCGCCTATCTGCGCGGCAATGTGCTGGTGCGCTGCAATGCCCGCTTCGAGGCCTTGCTGGGATTGGCCGCCGGTGCGGGTGCGGGCATGTCGGTCGAGGCCTTGATGACCCGCTGCGGTGTCAACGAGCCGGCGGCCCTGACCGCCTTGACCGCCCTGCGCGAACAGGGCAGTTTCGAGACCGAGTTCCAGTGCGGCCGGCCCGAGCATGCCGGGCAGTGGCATTCGCTGGCCTTGCGTCGCGCCGTGGCGGCTGGCGGGCAGCGCCAGGAGGA
>CALRVU010000197.1:0-6231 GCA_943371685.1 Bordetella parapertussis
CCAGGCCGTGGGAGAGCAACAGGTGGTGCGAGACCTGGGCTGCCAGCTGCGGATCCCGGTCGCCGGGGGCGAACTTGCCCAGCTCATGGCCCAGCACCGCGGTGCACCAGGGCTCGTTGTGGGTGGCCATGGTGGCCACCCGGTCGCCCAGGCGGCGTGCCAGGGTGTCGGCGTAGTGGGCGAAGTGGAAGGCCGTGTCGCGGTTGCCCCAGCCGCCCAGGTCCTGCAGGTGCTGCGGCAGGTCCCAGTGGTAGAGCGTGACGTGCGGCTGGATGCCGCGCGCCAGAAGACCGTCCACCAGGCGGTCGTAAAAATCCAGGCCTTGGGGATTGAAGGCGCCCAGGCCCTGGGGCTGGACCCGGGGCCAGGCGATCGAGAAGCGGTAGGCGTCCACGCCCAGGCCGGCGATCAGGTTCACGTCATCGGCCCAGCGGTGGTAGTGGTCGCAGGCCACGGCACCGCTCTCGCCGTTCACCGTGCGGCCGGGCTGGGCGGCAAAGGTGTCCCAGATCGACGGGCCGCGGCCGCCTTCATCAGTGGCGCCCTCGATCTGGTAGGCGCTGGTGGCCA
This sequence comes from Bordetella parapertussis, assembly GCA_943371685.1. Classification (GTDB taxonomy): domain Bacteria; phylum Pseudomonadota; class Gammaproteobacteria; order Burkholderiales; family Burkholderiaceae_C; genus Ideonella; species Ideonella parapertussis_A. The sequence continues at coordinate 571 of CALRVU010000197.1, forward strand.
CGCCCCAGCGGAAGTCCTGGCCCAGTTGCTGGCGGGCCAGCGGGCTCAAGCCCAGGGGGGCCTGCAGATCGAGCGAAGTTTGTGAAATCGTTTTCATGAGGGCGGTGCGAAATCCGTGGAAGGTCAGGGAGAAATCGGTGTGCGGGCGCCGGGAGGGCGCAGAGGCGTTGTGGGGCGGGATGCCGATCCGGCTTGGCGACTACTTGACGGCGCCGGCCGTCATGCCTTCGATCAGGCGGCGCGAGGCCAGCATGAAGATCAGCAGCAAGGGCAGCACGGCGATCGCCGCGCCGGCGCTCATGGCGCCCCAGGGCGTCTGGCCACTGCCTTGCAAGGCGCGCAGGGCCAAGGGCACGGTGTAGAGGTCCATGTCGCGGATGACGACCAGCGGGCCCATGAAGTTGTTCCAGGAGCCGATGAAGGTGATCAGGCCGAGCGTGCCCATGGCCGGGCCGGTCAGCGGCAGCACCACGCGCCAGAACACGTCGAAGTCACCGCAGCCGTCCAGGCGGGCTGCCTCGATCAGCTCCTTGGGCACCACCGAGGCCATGTACTGGCGCATCATGAAGATGCCCAGGGCCCCGCAGGCGCCGGGCACGATCAAGGCCTGATGGGTGTTGAGCCAGCCCAGCCAGGCCATGGTCAGCACCGTGGGCACCATGCCCAGAAAGCCCGGCAGCAGCATGGTCGTCATCACCAGGCCGAACAACCGGTCGCGCCCCGGGAACTCGAGCAGGGCAAAGGCATAGCCGGCCAGGGCGCAGAAGAACAGGTTGAGCGCGGTGGTGGCAATGGCGACGAAGAAGCTCCAGCCCAGGTTGCGCCAGAAGTAGGGCAGGCGCTCCAGCAGCAGGTTCAGGTTGTCGATCAGTGCATGGCCCGGCCACAGCGGCGGCGGCACCGACAGGATGTCGGCATTGCTGTGGGTGGCAAACACCAGCATCAGGTAGAAGGGCACGAACATCAGCAGCGCACCGGCCAGCACCAGGGCGTGGGCGGACAGGGCGGCGGCCGAGGGGCGGCGCTTGGCGGCTGGCAACGATCGGTTGGACGTCATGGCGGAGGGCATGGGGGTGTCGGTGCGCGGAGAGGGGCTGCGGTCTGGTCTGGCGCTCAGCGGCGCGGGCCCAGCAGGCGGTTGTTCAGCCAGGTGGCGGCGGCGATCAGCAGGAACAGCAGCCAGGCGATGGCCGAGGCGGTGCCGAAGTCGCCGTCGGTGAAAGCCACGGCATACATGTGCATGGCAGCGGTCTTGCCGGCCTGGTCGGTGCCACCGGTGCCGCCGGTCAGCACGAAGGGCTCTTCGAACAGCTGCAGGCTGCCGATGATGGACAGGGTGATGGCGAAGAACAGCATCGGGCGCAGCTGCGGCAGCACGATGTGGATGAAGCGCTGCCAGTGGGTGGCGCCGTCGACCCGGGCGGCCTCGAGCAGATCGCGCGGAATGGTCTGGATGGCCGACAGGTAGAGCACGGTGTTCCAGCCCAGATAGCGCCAGAAGACCACGATGGCGATCATCCAGCGCAGGTTCTGTGGCTGCTCCCAGTCGATGCCGGCGGGGATCAGCCAGGCCAGCCCGGGGAGCTGGTGCATGCCGGCCAGCGCTGCATTGATGGCGCCGAAGTTCTTCGAGAACATGGCCGAGAAGACCAGCGCCACGGCGACGGTGGAGGTGATGAAGGGCAGGAAATACAGGCCCACCACCGCATTGCGCCAGCGGCTGAAGCGGGTGTGCAGAAAGTAGGCCAGCGGCAGGGCCAGCAGGTGCTGGGGCAGGCCGGCCACCACGGCCAGCCACAAAGTGTTGCCCAGGGCATCGCGCAGCCAGTCGTCGCGGGTCAGGGCGTAGGCATAGTTGTCCAGGCCGACCCACTGCATGCTGCTCAGGCCGGCCGTCGGGTCCCAGCTGTGCAGCGACAGCACCAGCGAGAACAGCAGCGGGAACAGGCCGAACACGCCGAACAGGATGAAGAAGGGGCTGATGAACAGATAGGGCAGCCAGGACCGGGGCAGGCTCGCCCAGCGGCGCCGGCCGGCGATGGGGCGGGATCCCGCTGCGCCTTGGGGCGGCGCGACGGCAGTGGAGGTGGCGGGTGTGGCGGTGGGCATGGCAGCGGGGTTCAGAGGGCGTGCGGCGGGGGGGCTCAATCGAGGCTCAGCGGCGGCGCACGCGGCGCTCCACCGTGGCGCGGGCGTCGGCCAGGGCCTGGGGGATGGGCTTGCCCCGGTTCAGCACCTTGTCGAGCTCGGAGCGAACCACGTCGTCGGCCACCGGGTCGTAGCGGTCCAGCACCACGGCGGGCACGCGGCGGGCCATGTCGCGCCATTGCAGGCGGGCCGTCTGGCCGGCCAGGTAGTCGATCGGCTGGGCCAGGAACGCGTCGTCCTGGGCGGCCAGCAGGGCCGGAAAGGCGTCGAGCGAGCGGAAGGCCTCGAGCTGCTGCGTGCGGTTCAGGGCCAGCCGCTGCAGCAGCTCCCAGGCCAGCGCCTTGTGCTGGGACTGCACCGGAATGGCATAGAACGATCCGCCCCAGGCCGCCGCCGTGCCCTCAGGCAAGGGGGCGGCGCGCCACAGCCCGGTCTGGGCCGGTGCCACCCAGTTCTTCAGGTGGCCGGCCATCCAGGAGCCCATCATCTGGGCGGCAATGGCGTCGCGCCGGAAGCCCTCGGCCCATTCATTGGTCCAGACCCGCACGCCGGCGTCGATGCCTGCCTGGCGCGCCTGCAAGGCCAGCGCGAAGGCCCGCTGGAAGCGCGGCGTGTCGACCAGGCTGCGGCCGGCCTGGTCAAAGAACACGCCTTCGCCGTCTTGCAGGCCGGCCCGGATGTAGATGTCCTTGATGTCCTGCGCATGGGCCAGCAGATGGGCGCCGGTTCGGGTCTTCAGTTGCTGTCCTGCGGCGATGAAGCCGGCCCATGAGTGGGTCAGGTCGGATTCCTGCAGGCCGGCGCGGGTCAGCAGGTCGTGCCGGTAGAACAAGGCACCCGGCCCCACATCCACCGGCATGGCGCGCAGCGCGCCCTGGCGGCTGGTGCCGGCCTGCCAGGCGAACTTGGCCACGGCGGGGCGCCAGCGCTGGGCATCAAAGGCGGGCGCGTTCAGGTCCTCGAGGCCGGAGGAATCGATGAACTTGCCCAGAAAGTCCTTGTCGATGGCGATCAGGTCCGGCAGCGACGCGCCGGCTGCCAGCGCTGTCATCATGGCCGTGTGATGATCTTTGTGGGCCAGCGTGACCAGGTTGACGCGGACTTCGGGGTGCTGGCTCTGGAAGGCGGGCAGGGCGAGCTTGAGGGCGCGGTCCAGGTCAGGGTAGGTGGCCACGGTCAGCTTGACGGCCTGGGCCTGGGCCGTCCCGGCCAGGCAGGCGCCCACCGCCAACAGCAGCGCCAGAACCCGCCCGGGCATCGATTTCAACCACTGTGCGCCCGAAGGCTTGTGCACTCGCATTCCAGATCCTGTTCTGACATCCGCCGGCGGAGCGGCGATGTGCCCTGTCTCGGGGCTTGATGAAGTCTTGACAACGTTTTCAAGAGTTTGCCAGCCGACCCATTCAGCGTCAATCTGAAACCGCCCCAGAGTGGCTGTATAGGTGAAAGTCCCTAGTTTTGGCTTGGCATCGGTGTCTGACAGGCTTGCGGCGGAGGCTCTGGAGAAATCGTTATCATCAAACGATCCATGCCCACCGCTGCTGCCCACGCCCATGTCCAAACCTGAACCCTCCACCCTGCTGGACGTTGCCCATCTGGCCGGGGTGTCGCCCAGTACGGTGTCGCGCATCCTCAATGGCACGGCGCGGGTGACCGAAGAAAAGCGCCAGGCGGTGGAGGCGGCCATCAAGAAGCTGCAGTTCCGGCCCAATCTGTCGGCCCGTGGCCTGCGCAACTGTTCGACCCGCACCATCGGCGTGTTGACCCAGGACCTGGAGAGCCCGTACTTCACCCGGGGCGCCAAGGGCGTGGACGACGGCCTGACCGGCAGCGGCTACGCGCCCATCGTGGTGCCCGGGCACTGGAACCCCGGCGAGGAGCTGGAGCGGGTGCGCATGCTGATCGCCCGCAAGGTCGATGGCTTGGTGATCCTGGGCGGGCGGCTGAGCGATGCGCAAATTGCCGAACTGGCGGAACAACAGCCGGTGGCCGTGACGGGGCGTGACCTGCGCGTGCCCGATGTCTACAGCTTCCACCAGGATCAGGTCGAGGGCGCCCGCCTGGCCACGGCCCATCTGATCGAGCTCGGCCATCGCCGGATCGCCCACATCTCGGGTCCGTCCGAGCACCTGGATGCCCGCCAGCGCCAGGAGGGATTCTTTCTGGCCCACCGCCAGGCCGGCCTGAGTGTCAATCCGGCGCTGATCATCGAGTCCGACTTCATGGAGGCCGGCGGCATGCGGGCGCTGGCGGACTTGCTGGCCACCGGCCAGCAGCCCACGGCGGTGTTCTGTGCCAATGACCAGATGCTGTGGGGCGCCAAGCTGACCCTGCACCGCCTGGGTCTGCGGGTGCCCGAGGATGTGTCGCTGGTCGGCTTCGACGACCTGCCGCAGTCCGAGTTCATCACACCGCCGGTCACCACCGTGCGGCAGTACATCTACGACATGGGATTTGCCGCCGCCAAGGCCTTGCTGGGCGCGCTCCATGTGCCTGGCGAGCCGGCGCCGTCCGTGCCGCCCATCAGCCTGATGCTGCGCGAGACCACCGCGCCCTGCCGCGCGGCCTGATCAGCCCGGCGCCGCCACCAGCGCGCCCAGCGCCGCCAAACCCACCGGCGGCTCGGCCAGCCAGGGCAGCACATGCAGGCGCTGCGCCAGGCCCTGGGCCATGCGCTGGCGTTGCACTTGCTCGCTGCGCAGGCGGGCGGCCAGCAGCGGGTCATGCGTGCCGGCGGCCAGCAGGCTCTTGTTCAGCACCCAGGCATAGGGCTCGATCTGGGCGCGGCGCAGGTCGTCCTGCAGCGCGGCGGCTTGCGACACGGGGGTCAGCTCGGGCAGCGTGACCAGGATGATGCGGGTGATGGCCGGGTCTTGCAGGCGCATCAGCGGGGTGACAAAGCGACCGGCGTTGTGGCCTTCCAGCTCGCGGCTCATCTGCCGGTGGTAGGCGCCGGTGGCGTCCATCAGCAGCATGGAGTGGCCCGTAGGCGCAGTGTCCAGCACCACGAAGGCGCTGCGGGCCTCGCTGACGATGCGCGAGAAGGCGTGGAACACGGCCACCTCCTCGGTACAGGGCGACTGCAGGTCCTCCAGCAGCAGCGCCTGCTCGTCGGCGCTCAGGCCGGCTGACTTGGCGGCCATGATCTTGGCGATGTAGCGCTGGGTCTCGGCCTGGGGGTCGATCCGGTCGACCTTCAGGCCGTCCACCGTGCCCTCCAGGGTGCGGGTCAGGTGGGCTGCCGGGTCGGTGGTGCTCAGGTGCACGCTGTGGCCGCGCTGCACCAGGCCCAGGGCCAGCGCGGCGGCGATGGTGGTCTTGCCTACGCCACCCTTGCCCATGACCATGATCAGACCGTGACCGGCGGCGGCCAGTTCGTCAGCCAAGGCGGCCAAGCCGGGCAGGGCGGGGCCGGGCTCGACGACTGTCGGTGCAGCACCGGCTTGCCTCGCCGCAGCCTCTGCGGTGTCCGCGCGCAACAAGGCGCGCAGGGCGGGCAGGCCCACGGTGTCA
>CALRVU010000198.1:0-6222 GCA_943371685.1 Bordetella parapertussis
AGCTCGGATTCGTTCTCGGCGCTCACCACCAGGTCACCCACCGGCAACTCCAGCGTGTGCTCCTTGAAACGGTCCAGGCGTGGCCAGGGGTCCACGGGCACGAACTCGCCGTCCACCCGCAAATGCGTGTGGCCCTTGGCCTTGGCCCACTTGGCCAGATCGGTGTAGAGCCCCTTGCGGTTGACCACCAGCGGCGCCAGCAGGCCCACATGCACGCCCTTGTGCTCGCGCAAGATCTGCGCGGCAATGCTCTCTGGGCTTTGCGGCATCACCGGGGCGCCGTCCTTCACGCAATGCTGCAGGCCGAGCTTGACCCAGAGCAGGCGCAGGAAATGCCAGACCTCGGTGGTGGTGGCCACCGTGCTCTTGCGGCCACCGCGCGACAGGCGCTGCTCGATCGCCACGGTCGGCGGGATGCCCCAGACCGCATCCACCTCGGGCCGGCCGGCGGGCTGCACGATGGAGCGGGCGTAGGCATTGAGCGATTCCAGATACCGGCGCTGGCCCTCGTTGAACAGGATGTCAAAGGCCAGCGTGGACTTGCCCGAACCCGACACACCGGTGACCACGGTGAACTTGCCGCGCGGGATGTCCACATTCAGCGACTGCAGGTTGTGCTCGCGGGCATTGACGATGCGGATCACATCGTCGCCCTCGCGGCGCTCGCGCAGCTTGCTGCCCAGGTAGGCGCCAGAATTAGACTCTGACCCCATTTTCTCGAACACGCCCAGGGCACCGTCGTAGTCGCGCAGGGCGCGGCCGGTGTGGGAGTGCGGATGCTTGCGCAGGTCCTCCGGCGTGCCGGAGGCCACCAGTTCGCCGCCGGCGTCGCCGCCCTCGGGGCCCAGGTCGATCAACCAGTCGGCCGCACGGATCACGTCGAGGTTGTGCTCGATCACCAGCAGCGAGTGGCCGGCATCGAGCAGCTTGCGCAGGGCGCGCATCAGCTTGGCGATGTCGTCAAAGTGCAGGCCGGTGGTCGGTTCGTCAAAGATGAACAGCGTGCCCTTCTTGGCCAGCGGCTGGCGCGGCGCGCCGGCGGACTCGGCCAGGTGGCCGGCCAGCTTCAGGCGCTGCGCCTCGCCACCGCTGAGGGTGGGCACGGGTTGGCCCAGGCGCACATAGTCCAGGCCCACATCGACGATGGGTTGCAGCGTGCGCAGCACCTCCCGGTCGGCCGCAAACAGCTTGACGGCCTCGCTCACCGTCAACTCCAGCGCATCGGCGATCGAGAGTGTCCGCTCGCCACGCGTGATCTTCACATCGAGGATCTCGGCGCGGTAACGGCGACCATCGCAGTCCGGGCAACGCAGGTACACGTCCGACAGGAACTGCATCTCCACATGCTCGAAGCCCGAGCCGCCGCAGGTCGGACAGCGGCCATCACCGGCATTGAAGCTGAAGGTGCCGGCGGTGTATTTGCGCTCCTGGGCCAGCGGCTCCACCGCAAACAGCTTGCGGATCTCGTCAAACGCGCCCACATAGCTGGCGGGGTTGGATCGGGCCGTCTTGCCGATCGGCGACTGATCGACGAACACCGTGTCGGCCAGCCAGTCGGCCCCCAGCAACTGGTCAAAGGTGCCCGGCGTCTCGGTGGCCTTGCCAAAGTGGCGCAGCAGCGCCGGCACCAGCACGTCCTGCACCAGCGTGCTCTTGCCCGAGCCTGACACGCCGGTCACCACCGTCAGCCGCTGCAGCGGAAACTCCACCGTCAGATTGCGCAGGTTGTTCTGCCGGGCACCTTCCAGAATCAAGCGCGGTGTGCTGGCATCGACAAAGCGCTTGAAGCCCATGCCCACCGACTTGCGCGCGCCCAGGTAGGCGCCGGTCAGGGTGTCGGCGTGGCGGGCGTCGGCCGGCGTGCCGTCAAACACGATCTGGCCGCCCCGCTCGCCCGGGCCCGGGCCCATGTCGATCAGGCGATCCGCAGCCAGCATCACCGCCGGGTCGTGCTCGACCACCACCAGCGTGTTGCCGGCATCGCGCAGGCGCTGCATGGCCTCGACGATGCGGTTCATGTCGCGCGGATGCAGGCCGATGCTGGGCTCGTCCAGCACGAACAAGGTGTTGACCAGCGAGGTGCCCAGGGCCGTGGTCAGGTTGATGCGCTGAACCTCGCCACCACTCAGGGTGCGGCTCTGCCGGTCCAGCGTCAGATAGCCCAAGCCCACATCGCACAAGTACTTGAGCCGGTGCTGCACCTCTTCGAGCAGCAGCTTCAGGGCATCGTCACGCAAGGCATCCGGAAAGCTGATGGTGTCGAAGAAGCGCCTCAGCCGATCGATCGGCATCAGCATCAAGTCGTGCAGGGCCAAGCCGGGCAAGCCATCGAGCTGTTCACGCGACCAGCCGGTGCCCGCCGGCATGAAACGGCGCTCTGCCGGCAGCACCGCATCGGCATTGGCTTTGCTGCCCACCCGCCAGAGCAGTGCCTCGCCCTTGAGCCGGGCACCCGCACAGGTGGTGCACGGCGTGTAGCTGCGGTACTTGGACAGCAGCACCCGGATGTGCATCTTGTAGGACTTGCTCTCCAGGTATTCAAAAAACCTGCGCACGCCAAACCACTGCTTGTTCCAGTTGCCGGTCCAGTTGGGCGAGCCCTCGATCACCCACTCGCGCTGGCCGGCCGTCAACTGTGACCAGGGCGTGTCGCGCGGAATGCCCGCCTCGCCGGCGTACTTCATCAGGTCGTCCTGGCACTCTTTCCAGGCCGGCGTCTGGATGGTCTTGATCGCACCGTTGCGCAGGGTCTTGCGCTCGTCCGGAATCACCAGCCCCAGATCGACGCCGATGACCCGGCCGAAACCGCGGCAGACCTCGCAAGCTCCGTAGGCTGAATTGAAAGAGAACAGCGCCGGCTGCGGCTCACCGTAGCGCAGCCCGCTCTCGGGGCAATGCAAACCCGTGGAATAGCGCCACAGCTCGGGCTCGGCCGCATCGTCGCCGGCGGCACCCAATGCGTAGACCGTCAGACTGCCTGCGCCGCGCTTCAGGCCCAGCTCGATGGCCTCCATGACCCGCACCCGCTCGGCGCTGCCAATGCGGAAACGATCGGCCACCACGTCGAGCTGCTTCTGTTCCCCCACGGTCCGCTCAGCCTGCACCCGGGTAAAGCCGCTGGCCGACAACCACTGTTCCAGCTGCTCGGCGCTGGTGTTCGCCGGCAGGGCCACCGGAAAGGTCAGCACCAGCCGCGGCTCGGTTCCATCACCAGCGCGGGCCACGGCCGCCGCACGGGCCTGCAGGTCGGCGTAGATCGTCTCGGGCGTGTCATGGCGCACCGGCAAAGCGGTCTGCTTGTCAAACAACTGGCCGGCCCGGGCGAACATCAGCTTCAGGTGATCGTTCAGCTCGGTCATCGTGCCCACGGTGGAGCGGCTGGTGCGCACCGGATTGGTCTGGTCGATGGCGATGGCCGGCGGCACGCCGTCCACCCGGTCCACGGCCGGCCGATCCATCCGGTCCAGAAACTGCCGCGCATAAGCCGAGAAGGTCTCGACATAGCGCCGCTGGCCTTCGGCATACAGCGTGTCGAAGACCAGGCTGGACTTGCCCGAGCCGCTGGGGCCGGTCACCACCGTCATCTCGCCGGTGCGGATGTCCAGGTCCAGGTTCTTCAGGTTGTGCTGGCGCGCACCGCGAATTCGGATCAGACCGGATGACATGGAAGGGCTTCAGACAAGGTGGAACCCGCTATGTTGGCACGTTGCCCGAGGGTTCGGCGCGCCTGGTCTGTTGCCACCCCGCAACCTTCACGGAAACCGACATGCACCGGCCATGCAGGCACCGCAGAATCAACGGCTGCACTACTCAGAAACCCCAAATGAAAAAACCGGTCATTCGTTGGGCGATGGCCCTGATCAGCCTGGTCTGTGCATCGGCGCCAGCGCTGGCACAGATCCGCATCGGCCAGACGGCCGGCTTCACCGGCCAGGTGGCGGCGGGCGTCAAGGAGACCACCGATGGCGCCAAGCTCTATCTGGACGCCATCAACAAGAGCGGCGGCATCAACGGCCAGACGATCGAACTGATCTCGCTCGACGACAAGTTCGATCCAGCTCTGGCCGCCAGCAATGCCAAGAAGCTGATTGACGATGGGGTCCTCGCGCTGTTTCTGACCCGCGGCACCCCGCACACCCAGGCCATCCTGCCGCTGCTCAGCGCAGCCCGGATTCCCTTGATCGCGCCCTCCACCGGCTCGATGGTGCTGCACCAGCCCGTGCAACCCTGGGTCTTCAATGTGCGATCGTCCTACCAGCGCGAGGCGGAGCGTGCCGTGCGCCACCTCAGCCTGATCGGCACCACCCGGATCGGTCTGATCCATGCCGATGACGCCTTTGGTGCGGACGGCGCGGCTGGCGCCATGAAGGGATTCGAAGCTGTGGGCCGCCAGCCTGTGGCCCAGGACACTTTCGACCGCAGCAAGCCCGAACTGGCCCCGCTGGTGGCCAAGCTCATCAAGGCCGATGCCCAGGCCGTGCTCATCATCGGCTCGGGCTCGGTGGTGGCCGAGGCCATTGCCAAGTTGCGCAGTGCCGGCTCTCGAGCCCAGATCGTGACGCTGTCCAACAATGCCTCGAACGGTTTCATCAAATCCCTGGGCGACAACGCCCGCGGCACCATCGTCACCCAGGTCTTCCCCTACGAGCGCTCCCTGTCCAACCCGATGGTCAAGGAAGCCACCGCCATGCTGGCCGCCACCGGCAAGGGCGAGCTCAGCCCCGCCATGCTGGAGGGCTTTGCCGGCGCGAAGGTGCTGGTCGAAGGCCTGCGGCGCGCCGGCCCCAGCCTGAGCCGCGAAAAACTCAAGACGGCGCTGGAGACCTTCCGCCGCGTCGACATCGGCGGTCTCGAGGTCACCTTCACCCCCACCGATCACAGCGGAGTCGACTACGCCGATCTTTCCATCGTGGGTGAAGACGGGCGCTTCAAACGCTGAATCCGCGGGCTCGGGCCGGCTGCCACTGCCTGAGGTAGGGGCTCTCAGCCCTCGCCCAGGCCCGTACACTTCCGCGCAGGGAGTGCAGCACCCGCGCCGGGTGCTGCGACTTGATGGCCCGGCGCTTGCATGCATGCAAGCCCACAGAGGCCGACACACCAACCACCTGCGGGAAGAACATGCTGTTGCGATTGATCCGGGCCGGCCTTGCAGGCCTGATGTTGTTGAGCCTGCTGGCCGCCTGCGGTGGCGGACGAGATCCCCTTGAACTGAAGCTGACCCTGCAGATCGATGGCACGGCCGCGCCTGAATCCCCCGTCGGCACCGGCACCACCGCACTCACCCTGAAGTCCGGACAAAGTCTGGCCATCGCCAGCAACATCGACATCGCCGTGGTCGACTCGCTGTCGGCAGCCACCGCCAGTTCGGTCACCCGCACGACCACCACCTGGTCGGCCACGCTCAGCAGCAGCGTTGCCACCACGGTCACCCTGCTGATCAGCTCGCGCGACGATCCCTCGCTGGTCAGCACCATCACCGTGGCCATCACGCCACAGGCCTTGGCGGTGGATGTGCTGGTGGAAGGCGCCTACGTCACCGCCACGCCGGTGGGCGACGGCGAGACCTATGTTGCGAACATCCGCTCCGGTCAGACAATCGCGGTCAAATCCAACCTCAAGACCGATTTCACCCTGTCATTGGGCGACGCCCGCACCTCGGAACGCATCGAGTCCACCACCGGATGGCAGGCTCGCCTGAGCAGCCAGGTGGCCACCGAGGTCAGCATCACCGCCACGCCCCAGGGCGACAGCAGCCGCTCGGCCACGATCAAGTTCGTGATCACGCCCACGCCGCTCGAGGTCAATCTGCAGCTCGATGGAACCGCCGTCAACACCGTGCCCGTGCTGGCCGGCGAAACCTACACCGTCACCATCCAGTCGGGTCAGACGCTGGCCATTGCCAGCTCGGTGGCCATGGTGGTGGACGAAACCCTGGGCAGCGCCAGCAAGTCCAACTACAGCAAGACCGCGACACTGTGGACCGCCGACCTGGGCAGCGCCGCCGCCGCAGAGGTGCTGCTGGCCGTCAAGTCCAACGCCGACAACTCCCTGGTGGCCACCATCAAGGTGCTGATCGATCCGCCGCCGCTCGAAGTCGAGGTCAAGGTGGCCGGCGTCGATGTGACCGCCACGCCGATCGCCAACGGCGAAACCCGCAGCTTCACCGTGCAATCCGGCCAGACGGTGGTGGTCAGCTCGGCCAATCTGCGCATCGACGTGACC
>CALRVU010000199.1:0-6215 GCA_943371685.1 Bordetella parapertussis
ACTACTATCACTGGGTGCTCTTCCTGTTGGCGCGGGCAGCTTGGTTGCGCAGCCACGGGCACCTCGACGACCGCCGGCTCATGGTGCCGCAAGAGCTCCCGGCCTGGGCATTCTCGAGCCTGTCGTTGGTGGGGGTCGATGACTCACGACTGATACGCTATGGCGAGTCAGAGACCCTGGTTCTGGCTGACGCTTGGGTGGTCTCCCCACAAGAGTTTCCTTCGCGCAGCTTGTGCGACCCTTTGAGCGAGACGCTCTGGCAGGCCGCTGGCCTGGATCCCCGTCAACCGCCGGAGCGAGACAAGCTGATCTACATCACCCGAGGCGAGCAGAACCGCCGGCCGCTGGTGGAGGAAACGCCGATCAGCGAGATGGCGCGGACCATGGGCTTTGAAGTGGTGGCGCCAGAGCGATTGAGCCTGCTCGATCAGGTTCGCTTGTTTGCCCGTGCCCGAGCCATCGTCAGCCCCCCGGGCGCGGCGCTTGCCAACCTGCTCTGGACGCAGCCGGGGACCAAGCTCCTGGTGATCTTCAAAGAGGAAGGGGCACCCCCGACCTTTGTGGATGTCGCACTGGTGCGCGGATTGCGGTATCGATGGTTGATGGGCCGGAACCTGCCGGAGTTCGAGTTGAGCAACATCGTCAATGCACCCTTCAGTGTCGACCTCGCGTTGGCAAGGCGAGAGTTGGCGTGGGCTGCTTCGAATGAGGATTGAACCGCAGCGTGGCTGTGCTTTTGGTGGGCGCTGCCCCCGCAAGGGAGCGTGAATTGGCAATGGGTGTTCCCTTTCTCGACCTGGCCGCCGTCTACCGTGAAGACGCCAGCGACTATGACGCGGCCTATCACCGTGTGATGAACCGTGGCCGGTGGATCCTCGGGCCGGAGTTGACGGCATTCGAAGCCGCTTTTGCCCGCCATTGCGGCGTTCGTCATGCCATCGGTGTCGGCAACGGGCTGGACGCGCTGCGCATGGCACTGTCGGCCGCCGGTGTCGGACCGGGCGACGAAGTGGTCGTGCCTGCCCACACCTTCATCGCCACCTGGTTGGCCGTGCAGCAATGCGGTGCCGTGCCGGTCCCCGTTGAACCGGTGGCGGGTGGGTTCGGCATCAATGCCTCGGGGGTTGCCGCCGTCATCACACCCCGCACCCGGGCGGTGATCCCGGTCCACCTCTACGGCCATGCGGCTGATCCGGCAGCCTTGCGCACGCTGTGCGATGCCCGCGGATTGGTCTTGGTCGAGGACGCAGCGCAGGCGCATGGGGCGCTGCATGCGGGCCGCCGCGTGGGCAGCTTCGGGGCCATGGCGGCCTTCAGCTTCTACCCCGGCAAGAACCTGGGTGCTTTTGGCGATGCCGGCGCGGTGGTGACCGACGATGATGCCCTGGCCGCCGCACTTCGTTCACATCGCAACTACGGCAGTTCGGCCCGCTATGTGCATGACGAACTGGGCACCAACAGCCGACTTGACGAGCTGCAGGCGGCCTGGCTGGCGGTGCGCCTGGCCCGATTGGATGAACACAATCAGCGCCGGTCTCTGGTGGCCGACCACTATGGTCAGCGCCTCGCAGGCTTGCCTGGTCTCCAGTTGCCGGCGACGATCGACGGTGACCAGCCGGTTTGGCACCTCTATGTCGTGCGGACTGCACAGCGCGATGCATTGCAAGCAGCGCTGGCGAAGCAGGGCATCGAGACCCTGGTTCATTACCCCAGGCCTGTGTATCGCTTTGCGCCATTTGCCAGCCTGGGCCCCGCTGGGCGCAGCCCCAGCGATGCCTTGTGCGACGAGATCCTGAGCTTGCCGATCGGGCCGCACATGAACCTCGAAGACGCCGAGAGGGTTTGTGTGGCGGTGCGGGGGTTTTTTGAAGCCGTCAGGCCGGGGGGCATGGCATGAGTCTGGTGCCACCTCCCCATGGCAAGAGTCTGGCCGCTGACGACTATGCAGCCCGCTTGGATGCCCATGCTGATTTTGAAGATGTGTGTGAGCTGGCCCGCCAGCAGCACAACCTGCGCGTGCTGGCTGAACTGCAGCCCCAGCGCGTGCTGGAAGTCGGTTGCGGGCCGACTTTGCTGGTGTCGGCTGCCTTGGCCCAAGGTATGTCGCCAGAGCGCTGGGTCGTGGTCGAGCCCGCAGAGCGATATGCCCTGGCCGCCCGCCATGCCGCCACTCAGGTGCCTGCGCTTGCCGTGGTGCATGGCTATGTGGAGCAGGCTGGCGCGGCCTTGGCCCCGCTGCTGCCGCCCGACGCACGGGCCGATCTGGTCATCGTGTCCGGCGTGATCCACGAAACCTCGGAGCCCGAAGTCTTGTTGCAGGCCGCCCTTTGCTGGTTGCGACCGGGTGGCCATCTGCTCGTCAGCGTGCCCAACGCCCTGTCGTTTCACCGGCTGCTGGCCGTGGAGATGGGGCTGATGTCGGCGCCCTCCGCCTTGTCTGATCGCAATCGCCTGCTTGGCCAGCCGCGCGTCTTCTGCCCTGATGATCTGCGTGCGATCGTTGCCGACCAAGGCCTCGAGGTGGTCAGCCTCGAGGGCTATCTGTTCAAGCCGTTCACCCACGCGCAGATGGCGCAGTTGATGCCGGCACTCGGGGCCGTCGGTGTCCAGGGTCTGATCGATCTGGGTCGGCGTTTTCCTGACCATGCGGCCGAGATCTGCCTGGTGGCACGCCGCCCCGTTTGAGCGCCGGGGTGGAGGGCGACTCAGGTCGGTCGACCCTCCTGGACCCACTGCATGAAGGCGGCATGTTCGCGGATGTAGTCGTCCTCGTCGAAATGCTCTGAAGCGAGCACCAGCAAGCAGGCATTGGACGAGAAGTTGCGAAGCTCTCGCCAGATGCCCGGGCTCATCAACAGCCCTTCATTGGGGTGGCGCAGGGCAATGACGCTCTGATTGACGCCGTCGTCCAGGTGCACATCGAACGAACCGGAAATGGCGATGTAGAGCTGGAGCAACTTCCGGTGTGCATGGCCTGCCCGACTGGCGCGGGACGGCACGTCATAGGTCCAGTAGACACGCTTGACGGGAAACTCGAAATCCCGCCCCGACTCGACGAAAGAGATCGAACCCCGGTGGTCGTACACGGTACGCAACTCGATGCTGCGGCAATCGCTGATGTGTGCCATCTTTCGCTCTTCAGTCTGTAAGGCTGGTGCCGGGACATCGGCAGGGCAGCAGGTAGTGATCCTGCATCACGGCGCTGGCGCCGTGGCTCTCTTTGTAGAACGCGAGGCCGTCGTTGAGCACCCGCCCCTGGTCTTGGTTGGAGTGGCCAAAGTCAAACCACTTGCCCTCGGCTTGGGCTCTCTCGATGGCCCGCTCTGCGAGCAGATCGAGTGCAGCGCAGCGACGTGCGACCGGGCTTGCCGCCATGTATTGCACATGAAGGACGGTGGCTGTCTCGAACAACACCATGCCGGCCAGAATCTCGTCGCCGCGTCGGGCGACCTCCAGTCGGATGTTCTCAGGAAAGGCCGCAGCAAGGGCCAAGATTTCCGAAAGGCTGTGGACCGGTGCACTCGCATGTCGCGTCTGCAGCTCTGAACCCAGCAAGGTCCAGAACCGGGCCCAATCTGCAGCGGCGCCGTCAGCGTTCTGGTCGAGCCTGGCGCAGGTCAGCAGCTCGAAGTCCGCGGCGGCTCGCTTGGCACCGGTCACTTGCCGCCGTCCTGCCGCGGGCCAGTGTGCCGGCGTGGGGCCGATGACGCTCAGGACGTCGCGGCGCGACAGGTGAGCGCCGCAGCGGAACAAGGCATAGAGATCTGCTTCGCAGGGCTTGCGGTGGTAGATGTGGGGAATTGCCTTGTAGATCAGCCTCGCCACGCCCAGCTCAGTCAACTGAGTCTGCAGCGTTTGAAACAGCGACAGCATGCTGGCGGCCCCTAGGGGCTCGGCCACGATCACACCGCCATAGCTCAGCCCGCCATGGCTGATCAGTTGCTCCGCATCACGATGTGCCGCCAGCAGTGCCACGAGCTTGCCGCCGCGATGGAACAGCAGAGAGTGATCTTCGAACCGATGGGCGTGGTAATCCATGTAGCCCCGGTTGAACAGGAAGGTGCCGTTGGCGCTGCTGCTGACGAAGGCATTCCAAGCCGCGGCGTCTGCGGGCTGGTAGCGGCGGATGTCAATGTCGGCAGAGGCTTGAGGCATGGTGGGGCTAGGCGCGCTGATCCGGGCGCGATCCGCCCCAGGGGAATCCGTCAGGGACTGGGGAGCCCAGACCCTAGCGGAGTACGCCACGGCTCGAAGCGCGGGCGAAATCGGACACCTGCCTGACCAAGGCATCCTCTGGCCAAGTGGCGTCCATCTCTTCAAGAATTGACTGCACGGATCGGTCTTTCTCTCGCCACAGGGCCATGACCTGGCGCAGCGTGCGGATCTTCTCTCTGGAGAAACCTTGCCGTTCCAGTCCGATCAGGTTGGCGCCGTGCAGGTAGGCCGGGCATGCCGTGCCGAAGGTGGTGGAAAACGGCAGCACGTCCCAGCCTACGGCCGACTTGGCGGATATGAACGAATAGGCGCCGATCCGGATGAATTGCTGCAAGGCCACCATGCCGGAAATGGTGGCATGGTCGTCGACCACCACATGCCCTGCCAAGCCTGTGTAGGCCGTGATGCGAACGTGATTGCCGATGAGGCAATCGTGGGCCACGTGCACGAAAGACATCAGGAAATTGTCGTCTCCGATCACGGTTTCCTGTCGCCCACGCCCTGATCCGCGGCTGACGACGACCGACTCGAAGATGCGATTGCGGTCCCCGATCCTGAGTTGCGATGGCTCACCTTTGTAGGCTGGGTCCTCAGGCTCTCCGCCAAGCACGGTCTGGGTGCCGATCTGGTTGTCAGCCCCGATGACGCAAGGTCCGATGACCGTGACACCTCGTGACAGCCGGGTGCGGGGGCCGATCGTGACCGGCCCTTCGATGTAACACCAAGGGCCGATCTCTGCGGTCGGATCGATCTGGGCCTGTGGGGAGATGACGGCAGTGGGATGGATCATGGTGGATTTTGAAATCACTTTAACCGGCTGCGATGCCAACATGCAAGCACGCCACTCGTCTGTGCGGTGCATGAAAGTCTGACGATCTGTTGCACTTGCCACACTTCGCACCACTGGCGGCGTGCATTGCGCGCGCTCCGCTGTCGACAATCAAAGACCAGCCCATGTTCCATGCACCTTGCATGGTGCGTAGAGGCCGACCCCCGGAGTCCTGATTGAACGCAGTCCACCGCCATCACAAGCCCATGCCCACGCTCGACATGCTGGGCATGGTGCTGCGCTACAGCGGGCCGGAGCGCCGCCAGTCCGAGGGGGCGGCGATGTGGAACTTGCTGACGGCCTTGCTTGACGAGATCGACTACGGCATCTTGCTCGTGTCCCAGGTGGACAAGGTAATCCACGCCAATCAGGCCGCTTGTGTGCGGCTGGCCGAAGGGCAACCGATCGAAATCAAGGGCGGGCGCCTGATGGCGCGCAACTCAGAGCTTCAAGCCACCTTGTCGAACGCCTTGATCGGTGCGCAGCACCGAGGCAACCGGATGCTCTTGTCAGTGCCATTGGGTGATGCGCCCACCACGCTGGGCATCGTCCCACTGCCACCCCTGGGCAGCGACCCCGCCCCGGATCGGGGGCTGACCTTGGTGACGCTGCAGCGGCAGCAACTGGTGGAGACGCTGTCTGCGAATGCCTTTGCCAAATCGCATGGTCTGTCGCAGCGCGAGATGGAAGTGCTCAGCGCCTTGTGCTCCGGCATGAAGCCGGCGGCCATCGCAGCCCAGATGGGCATTGGTGTGGCCACCGTGCGCACCCACATCCACAACCTCAAGGTCAAGGCCCAGTGCGACAGCATGGTCGAGCTGGTGCAGCGGGTGGCGGTGTTGCCGCCGGTGATGGACAAGCCTCGGGTGCAGCTGGAACTGCTTTGAATCGCAGAGCGAACCCAGAATGAGAAAGGGCCAGTCGATGACTGGCCCTTTTCAGTTCAGGAAGACCTGATTACTTGACGCGACGGCGACGAGCCACGGCGCCCATGGCGGCCAGGCCAGCCAGGAACATGGCGTAGGTGCCGGGTTCGGGGATGGCTGCGACGGCGCCGTAGCCCGAAGACGAGACCAAGCCGCTCAGGACACCGATGACCCGGCTACCGGTGGTGTTGGCGAAGGACACCGACAGGGTGCCTGCGTTGCTGGTCATGCCGCTTGCGAACGAA
>CALRVU010000200.1:0-6211 GCA_943371685.1 Bordetella parapertussis
TCGGGTCTTGCCTGCGATGAGGGGGACTTCTTTGGTGACTGCAACATTCTGGTGCATGGCCGGCGACCAGCGATGAAGGTTTGCACCAAGATGGGTTCTGTGGCCGGGATTGCGGCAGCGGGTTCGATCGGGTACACCTGCAATGAAACGCAGGGGAAGGAAGCATGTCGCTGTCAGTGGTGACCAGCCGCGCGCTGGATGGTGTGACTGCGCCCGAGGTCCAGGTCGAAGTGCATCTGGCCAACGGCCTGCCCAGCTTCACTTTGGTGGGCCTGGCCGACACCGAGGTGAAGGAGGCTCGGGAGCGTGTTCGGGCGGCCTTGGCGCAGAGTGGCTTTTCCTTTCCGCACAACAAGCGCATCACCGTCAATCTGGCGCCTGCCGACCTTCCGAAGGAGTCGGGGCGGTTTGATCTGCCGATCGCCGTCGGCATCTTGGCGGCCCAGGGTGTGATCGAGGCGAAGGCGATCGAAGGGGTTGAGTTCGCAGGTGAATTGTCTCTTGCGGGTGATCTTCGGCCTGTGCGCGGTGCAGTGGCGCTGGCCTTGTCGGTGCGCCAGCAAGCGCCTGAACGGTGCTTGGTACTGCCGGCGGCCAGCGCAGTGCAGGCTGCCTGCGTGGAGGGCTTGGACATTCGCTCGGCGAAGAGCCTGCTGCAGGTGGTGGCGGCCTTGCTGCCGGATGGCGCACCGCTGCCCAGGGCGCAGCCCGCGCCCGCTCCGCCGCCGGCGCCCGGCCCGGATCTGGGCGATGTCAGGGGTCAGTCGGTGGGGCGCCGGGCTCTGGAGATCGCTGCAGCTGGCGGGCATGGCATGCTGTTGATCGGTCCGCCGGGTTCGGGAAAGTCGATGTTGGCGCAGCGACTCTCGAGTTTGCTCCCCCCAATGGAGGAAGAAGAGGCACTCGAAGCGGCGGCTTTGCAGGGTTTGGGGGCGCAGGGTCTGGTGGATGGGGTGACGTGGCGCACAAGACCTGTGCGTTCGCCCCATCACAGTGCAAGCTCGGTCGCGCTGGTGGGCGGCGGGTCACCACCGCGGCCAGGGGAGATCTCGCTGGCGCATGGCGGCGTGCTCTTTCTGGATGAATTGCCGGAATTCTCCCGAGGGGCCTTGGAGGCCTTGCGAGAGCCGCTGGAGTCCGGGCAGATCACGCTGTCGCGTGCGGCGCGTCAGGCCCGCTATCCTGCCCGCTTCCAGCTCGTCGCCGCAATGAACCCATGTCCCTGTGGCTGGGCAGGTGCCTTTGCGGCCACCGGGCGCACCTGTCGTTGCTCGCCTGAGGCGGTGCAGCGCTACCAGGGCCGACTCTCGGGGCCGCTGCTGGACCGGATCGACATGCTGGTGGAGGTTCCTGCTGTGCGACCTTCGGAGTTGCTGGCCGCGCCTGCTGCCGAACGCTCGGCTTCCGTGGCGGTGCGTGTGGCGGGCGCGCATTCGGTTCAGCTGCTGCGGCAGGGTGTGCTGAATGCCCGGCTGGACGCCGGGGCGCTTGACCGCCATTGCAGCTTGTCGGCGCCCGCGGCCCAGTTTGTCCGCTCAGCGGCCGAGCGTCTGGGATGGTCGGGACGCAGCGTGCATCGAGTCATCAAGCTGGCGCGCACCATCTCCGACTTGGCGGGGACTCCCGACATTGAGGTGCCGCATCTTGCCGAGGCCATCCATTACCGGCGGGCTTTGGGCCAGGGGTCCTGAATCAGGTTGCACCTTGGATGGTCGAGTTGTGGCAGTATTTGCAGCACCATGTCGATCGCCACTCCCACACCCTTGGCCTTTCCGGTCATGCGCGCCTTCTGGCGCCGGTCCGTGCGCCGGTGCTGGCAGGCTTGGTGGTACGCAGCGATCGGGATCTTCGGGCGATCAGGCCTGGAGGTTGGTGGGCCCAGCGGCCTGTTCAAGTCGTCCGGCCTCTTGCCTGTTTACGGGTTGCCGCGGCGCCTCGACAACCTGACCTTTTCCAGCCGGACCATCTGGCAGCGACCGACGGAAGCCGCCACGGTGGAGGGTGCTCCGTACCGGACCGGATCGGGTGGGGGGGGCGGCCTGCAACTCATCGGTGAGGCCTCTGATCTTCAAGGCGAGCTCGACAATGCGCGGGCTTTCGTGCTGGCCTCGCATGTGATCGAGCATGTGGCCAATCCCTTGCGGGCCCTTCGTGAATGGCGGCGCATCACCTGTGTCGGCGGGCGCCTGGTGCTGATCGTTCCTCATCGCGACGGTACCTTCGACCATCACCGGCCGGTGACTGCGCTGGGGCACCTGCAGCAAGACGAGCGGGACCGTGTTGATGAGTCTGACACGACGCATTTCTCTGAAATCATGCGTCTGCACGACCTGGGGCGAGATCCCGGCGCGGGCGCCAGGGATGAGTTCGAGCGTCGTACGCTGGACAACTTGTCCAATCGCAGCATCCATCACCATGTCTTCGACACGGCCCTGGCCTTGGCCATGGTGGATCAGGCGGGTTGGTTGATCCGGGCCGTCCAATTGCGGCAGCCGTATCACATCGTCCTGGTCTGCAGCAAGCCGGCCGCAGGGGTGGTTGCAGACAACCGCGCCTATCTGGCGCCGGATGCAAAGTGGCGTCATCGCAGCCCCTTTCCAAGCGACCGGTCGGTGTGAGCGGCGGCTTACACTGCACGGCCACATCGACGGAGCCCTTTGCGTGTCACGGCCACTGGTCATTGCCTTTCTGGCCTGCAACAAGAACCCGGCGCGGTTCCGGGAGGATGCTTCCTTCGTCTACCGATGCGAAAATCTAGGTGCGGCGCTGGAGCGCCTGGGGCACCAGGTCCACCTGGCACACTTCACCCAGTATCCATGGGGCATGCGTCCGGATGTGGTGGTCTTCCACCGCCCTCAGTTGACGCCGCAATGGTGGTTGTTGATGGGGTGGCTGCGCCAGCAGAAAGTGCAACTGGTGGCAGATGTGGATGATCTGATCTTCGATCCGCACCTCGCTGCCTTGAGCCCTGCCGTCCTGAACGGACGGGCCGATCTGGCGCAGATCATGAGGCGATTCAAGCGCCATCGACAGGCACTCCAGCGATTTGCCCTGCTCAGCGTCTCGACAGAGACCTTGCGCGACGAGTTGGGCACGCTGCCTGGGTTGTCGGAGCGAGCCAGCGTGCATTGGCTGCCGAATGCGGTGCACCACAGCTGGATGACGCTGCAGCGGCATGCCGATCTGCCGACGGAAGCATCGGTCGTACCAGTTCTGCGCTACTTGCCCGGCACGCGCAGCCATGATCGTGACTTTGCCTTGATCGCGGAGCCGCTGGCTGCCGTCCTGCGCGCGCGCCCTGCCTCCCGCCTGGAGGTGACCGGGCCGATTGAGTTTTCCCTGCCTGTGCCGGATCATCAGGTGATCCGCCGGGACAAACTGCCCTTTGCGCAGTACCACAACGCGGTGGCCGGAGCGCATGTCAATCTGGCGCCCCTCGAGGACACGCGCTTCACCCGCTGCAAGTCGGCGTTGAAGGTGATCGAGGCGGCTTTCTGGCAAGTACCCACCGTGTGTTCCCCCTTGCCGGACGCTCGGCGCCTGGCGCGTGCCGGCGCCCATCTGGTGGCCAGCGACGAAGAATGGGTTGCCAAGCTGGGTCGCTTGCTGGACGACCCCGTCTACCATGCCCGACAGGTCAGTGGACTGCGGCGGAAAGTGCTGGATCAAGCCAATGTGCACCAGCTCGCGCGGGGTTGGTTGCGCTGGCTCAGCGCCGCCAGGGCACCTGCGCGTGCCATGCGGGCTGCCGCCCGTGGTGCTTCGGCTTGAAGCCCGCCATCGTGCTGCCGGTGTTGAGCGCCGGCGCCCCCTGGGCTTGGCTGGGGCGACCCTGGGGTTGGGTCTGTGCGATCCGGGGTTACGCTCGTCGCCGCCGCGGGCGCTATGACCGGACCAGCCTTGTGTTGCACTGGCGGGCTTGCCTTGCCTTGCGCAGCCCGCGCGCGTGGTTGGCTCTGGTGGCGTTTCGGCGTGATCTGGGCAGGCCGGTGCCTCGGCGTTGGCGCGATGGATTGAAACGATTGTGCGAAGACGATGGCGCCACAAAGTTGTCCGGGTCGTTGCGTCGTCGGGCACAAGCGCTGCTGGACCATGACCACGGGCGCGTGCAAGCAGAAATGCTCGACTTGCGCCGGGATTTCCTGGTCTGGTTGCAAACAGCCCGCCTGAATCCGCCGGGCCTTTGCGTGGTGGGCAATGCGGCTGGCTTGTCGGGTCGAGGGCTTGGGCCGGTCATTGATGCGGCCACCGCCGTGATTCGCTTCAACCGCTGCTTCAGCCCTGCCGCAGAGGAGATCGATCTGGGGCGAAGAACCGATGTCTGGGTTGTTTCGCCTGCCTGCCGGGAGGCGCCGCCAGCGGGATTGAGGTGGGCGATCATCACCGGGCCTGATCCGGCCGCTTCGCTGGCGCGCTGGCCCCAGGTGCGCGGCTTGCGCGAGCAGGGTGTGCCCGTGCTGACCGTGCCATTGCCCGTGTGGCGAGCCCAGGTATCCGTGCTTCAGGCGCCGCCAAGCGCCGGTGCATTGGTGCTGGCCTGGATCGAGCAGGCGGGTGCCGGCTGGACCGGGGTGTCCAGTGCCGGTATCGGCTGGGGGGTGCGCAGCGACGGGCGACATCACTTGCATGCGCCCGAGGTCACCGTGGGCCGTCGCCATCAATGGTCAGCAGAGCGGTCGCAGCATGCCGGATGGTGTGCGAAGGGTTTGCATGATCTCGGTGGGCATTGACCTCCCCGCCGTTGCCTCAGACCCGGTCCAGCAGGCTGGGGAGGGACGAGTCCGGCCGCGTCGGATACATTTGTCAGAGTGCGGTAGTTCAACTGGTAGCGTGGGCGAAGGATGTGCCCGGCTGCCCGCCGCGGCGAGCCGCCCGAGCCGGCGCAGTGGTGTGATGCAAGCGAAGATGTCAGGACCCATCGGAGGAAAGCCTTGATTGCAGTGCCCAAGCGGGCGCTGGATGCCAAGGTGATGCTGCACAGCATTCGGTTGCTGCGGGCAGGCGCGCGCGCGCTGGGAAATGACCATCCCCTTGTGGATTTCGAGGTTGAGTTGACTCGTCTGGTCGGGCTCTTCGATCGGGACCACTACCTCTCCCAGATCGATCCGACCACGCTCAAGGGCATGACGCCGCTGCGCCACTATGTGGTCCACGGCGATCAGCAAGGCTTGTCGCCCAGTCCATTGTTCGACATCCGCCATTACGACGCGCATTGCGGCGCGCGTCATGGGGTCAATCGCCTGCTGCACTACGGTTTGGTTGCGCACTTCCAGGGGCTCTCCCCCACCCCCTGGTTCGATGTCGACTATTACCTGCGCACCAATCCCGATGTCGGCACGACCCCGTTGCAGGCCCTGGCGCATTTTCAGCGCTGGGGTTGGCGAGAAGGGCGAAATCCGCTGCCAGGCCTTGACATGCGGAGACTGCTCAACCTGCGCCCGGAGCTGCGCATGGTCAAAGGCAGTGCGTTGGCCCTGTTCGGATCGGAGTGGATGTCGCTCTACATGCAGGGGGATACCAGCGAAGCCGCGGTCCGCGCGGCCGAGGCCGCACGAAACACCCGCGAAACAGACATGCTCGACTTGGCGCAGTGGGCACAAGTCCATGTGCGGGCGTGGGCGGTCGAGCCCCAGATCGATGTGTTGATCCCCGTTTACGGAGGACTTCAGGAAACGCTGAGGTGCTTGCACAGTGTCTTGACCGCGCCGGTGCGCACGCCGCACCGTCTGATCGTGATCAATGATGCTGGTCCGGTGCCTGAGCTCAATGCGATGCTGCGCAGCCTGGCGGCGCGGGACTTGTTCGTGCTGGAACAGCACCGAGCAAACCTGGGATTTGTGAAGACGGTCAACCACGGCCTGCGCCTGAGTCGTGACCGCGACGTGGTCATCCTCAACAGCGATACGGTGGTCTACAACGACTGGCTTGATCGCCTGTTGGCGCACGCCCAAGAGCATCCCCGCTTGGCCAGCGTCACACCGCTGTCCAACAATGCGACGATCTGCAGCTATCCCGAGACCCTCGGTGAGAACCGTTTGCCTTTGGAGCTGGAGCCGCATGAGATCGATCGGTTGGCGGCCCAAGTCAATCGCTTGGTGAATGTCAAGGTGCCGACCGGTGTCGGCTTCTGCATGTACATGCGCCGTGCAACGCTCGATGAGATCGGCCCCTTGGACGAGCGCAGCTTCGGGCGTGGTTACGGGGAAGAGAA
>CALRVU010000201.1:0-6194 GCA_943371685.1 Bordetella parapertussis
TCTGGTTGATCAGACGCTGCATCCGAAACTCTGTCGATGTACTCTCGAGATCGAAAGACCAGCGTTCGCCGAAGGGTGGCTTCTCATGCGCATTGGGGTCGCGTATGTCGGGAAACTGGCTGAGCCAACCCGATTCGGTGATGAACTGGTCCAGATGCAGCGTCGTACCCGCCGTGGTCTGCTCCTCCCACGCATTGAAGGTGTGGGTCTGCTGGGCCACTTTGGGACAGGTGTACCAGCGGATTGCCTTGACACCCTCCTTGCGCGGGATGATCGCCACATGAGTCTCCAAGTGGCTGTCCCAGTGCCAGTACGGCTCGCCCTTCTTCACACGGTCCCAGTCACAGGTCATCGGGCAGACCAGGAAGGCGATGTAGTTGCGCGATACCAGGCAGTCGTGGACCATGGAGCTGTACGGCGCTTCAAAGGTCTCGTGCGAGGTGATCTCGCCCGTCGGGGAGATCACATACAGCTCGATGTTGCGACTGGGCTGGCCCGGCGCGTTGTATGCAAAGGCAATGCACTCACCTGTTTCAGGATCGAGCTTGGGATGGGCGGTGAAGGTGCGGTCCAGCTTGCCGCTGAAGTTGCGCTCGCCCAGCGTCTCCAGCGTGTTCGGATTCAGCTCGTAGGGCAGGCCCGACTCCTTGAGCGCGTACAACTTGCCGTGGTGCCACAGCACCGAGGTGTTGGCGGTGTTGTTGTCCACGCCGGCCACCTCCGGCAGGTCGGTGAAGGGGTTGCGGTAGGCACCAAACACCGCGCGGCGCGCCTTGCGCTCAGTCTCGAACTTTCGGGTGCGTACATACCGGGTTTTCAGATCAGCATGCCCGTTCTCGAAGCGCACCATGTGGACCATGCCATCGCCGTTGAGAAAGATGTCCTTGCCCAGCAGCGGTGGGTAAGTGTGGTCGGCGCTGTTGCGGTAGAAGGCACCGTTCAGCTCGAAAGGGATCTGTCCTTCGACCTCAAGGTCGCGCACGTCACCCTCAACCCGCGAGGGCGCGGCATAACCACGAAACACGATGTCGTCGGGGAAGCGAAGTCCGCTCGGATTGGACAAGGGGATCGTCATGTCGTTCATGATGGAGAACCTGTGTAGATACGATGTGAAGAAGCTTCTGAATTGAGCGTCTTCAGAAGGGGTAGTGCCGAGGTTGGGTCTGCATGGTGACCCAGCGCAACTCGGTGAAGGCCTCGATGCCGGCCTTGCCACCAAAGCGACCGTAGCCGGAGCCTTTCACGCCGCCAAAGGGCATTTGGGCCTCGTCGTGCACGGTGGGACCATTGATGTGGCAGATGCCCGACTCGATGCGCTGCGACACGCGCCATGCACGGGCCAGGTCACGGCTGAAGACGGCAGCCGAGAGGCCATAGGCGTTGTCGTTGGCGCAGGCAATGGCGGCCTCTTCACCACTCATGCGCACCACCGGCTTCACCGGCCCGAAGCACTCTTCGGAGTAGATGCGCATCGCCGGCGTGACGTGGTCGAGCACAGTTGCTCGCATCATTAGCGACTCTGCCTTTCCTCCGCAAACGATCCGGGCGCCCTTGGCCAGCGCATCGTCGATCAACGCGTTGCAGCGATCCACGGTCGCCTGACCCACCACCGCACCCATCGGCCGCGGACCGGCAGACGTGTCGCGCGGGTCACCGACCGCGAGGCTGCTCGCCTTGGCCGCGAGCCGGGCGACAAATTCGTCGGCGATGCGCTCGTCGACGACGATGCGCTCGGTGGACATGCAGATCTGGCCGGAATTGGCGAAGGCGCCAAAGGCCGCTGCGGCCACGGCGGCGTCGATATCCGCATCGTCCAGCACCACAAAGGGCGCCTTGCCACCGAGCTCCAGCACGGCGGGCTTGAGGTGCCGCGCGCACAGCACGCCGATGATGCGACCGACGTGGGTGGAACCTGTGAAATTGACGCGGCGCACCGCCGGATGGGCCACGAGGGTTTCAACCACCTGGGCCGCATCTTCCGGCGCGTTCGAGATGAAATTGACCACGCCCGGGGGCAGGCACGCAGCCTGCAACGCCTCCACGATGAGCTGGTGCGTGGCGGGGCACAGCTCGGAGCCCTTCATGACCACCGTGTTGCCACAGGCCAGTGGCACCGCAAGAGCCCGAACACCCAGAATCACCGGTGCGTTCCACGGCGCAATGCCTAGGACCACGCCTGCCGGAACGCGCAAGGCCACCGCGAGGTTGCCGGGCACATCCGAGGGGATCACCTCGCCGCCCACCTGCGTTGTCAGTGCTGCTGCTTCGAGCAGCATGCCCGCAGCAAGGTGCACGTTGAACCCCGCCCACAGTCGGGAGGCACCGGTTTCGCGCGCCATCGCATCGGCAAACCGACTGCCCCGGACCTCGAGTTCGTGGGCCGCTGCCATCAGCAGCCGGCGGCGCTCGCCCGGCCCTGTTGCAGACCAGGCAGGAAACGCACGCGCGGCGGCGTCCACAGCAGCGATGCAGTCGGCCGGTGTCGCGGCTGCCGCCACCGTCGATTCGTTGGGGTCGAGCGGGTTATGACGGTGAAAGCAGGCGCCGCCGGTCGCGGGCAATTCTTTGCCGTCAATCAAAAGGTGGACAGGCTTCATGGAATGGAACGGATTGGAGTGAGTTCGAAGGACTGGAGGCGCTGGAAGGTTGGTGCTGGCATGGCTGGGTCTAGAACGGATTTCAGTGCGCCGGCACGCACGTTAGCGAGACACCATCGCACTGAAAAACAGTTTCGAGTGATGGGCCACATCAGCCAGCCCGATGACTGGTCTGGGCGCCAGCATCCGAAGGCCGATCAGGAATCCGCAGTGAACCCGGAGGCCTTGATGATGGGACCCCAGTGCGCAAGATCGTCCTGTCCGCGCTGAGCCAGCTCCGATGGCGTGCTCCACGCTGGATTGAGGAAGTAGCTGCGCATGGCCTTTTGGTAGGCCGCCCCGCCTTGCACCTCCTTGGTGATGGCGGAAAGGCGCTGTACAAGGTCGGGCGCAGCCTGCCCCACCACGTACAAGCCGAACCAGTCATCACGGTCAAGCCCCTTGATGCCCTGTTCTGCGAATGTCGGTACGTTGGGTGCGAATTCGGAGCGCTTGTTTCCGGTGACCGCCAAGATGCGCAATCTCTGTGCTTCGGCCGGCTTGATCAGGTCGCCTAGCGTCAGAGACAACGTGGCGATGGAGCCACCAAACAGGTCGTTGAGCGCGGGCGCTCCACCCCGGTAGGGCACATGAGTCATCCCCAGTTGAAGGCTTCGATTGAGCCAGTCCCCGACGAAGTGAGGTGGCGCACCAGCAGCGGGCGAACCAAACGCCAGGGTGCCGGGCTGTGCCTTAGCCCAGGCTGCGAAACTGTAAAGGTCGCGCACTTGGGAAGGCACCGCCGGCCCAACCGCGAAGCCTAGGGCCAGCGTATTGGTCAGTGTGATCGCCGTCAGATCCTTGACCGGGTCATAGTTGAGTTTGCGATAGGTATGTGGGTTGGTGGCAACAATGCCTGCAGGGGAAAGCAACAGCGTCAGACCATCGGGCGGCAACTGGCGTGCAGCGTCAAGGGCAATGCGGCTGCCAGCGCCCGGCCGGTTCTCAACGACGACACTCGCCGCGAGCTTGCCGGTGAGGCCCTCTGCGAGACGGCGCGCTACATAGTCGGGTGAGCCACCGGCCGTAAACCCAACAATGATTCGCGCCAAAGGCGGAAGACCCTGCGCGCGTAGCGATGGAATGGCAAGACCCAGCGAGCCGGCCGCTGCGGCGGTCATCAAGCGACGTCGGGTCAAAGGTTGCAGGGAGATGGTCATGTTCTGTCTCCTGTTGTTCTGTCTGCGAAAGGCGGAGGACGGGCCAGTGGTCCGGCCTCCGGTAGGTTCAGGGTTCCGCGGTGACCCTCAGAAGGTGTGCCGGACGCCGGTCACGGAACTGTTGGCTGTACCCACCGACAACTTCTCATTGGCGAACATCAAGTACAGCTGGGTGCGACGTGAGAGCGGGTAGACATAGCCTGCGCTGGTGGTGGAGCGCTTGCTGCTGGTTGTCCCAGAGTTTTTTCCCTCAGCCCAAGTCAGTTGCAGCTCACCAGTTCCCACTGGTGCTGTCACTCCGATATGGGGCGTCTTGATCTTGGTGTTGCTCATGGTGTCCTTGAAGTCCGTGTACTGTGCGAACAGCTTCACCACTTTCAAGTCGTAGGTCGCGCCCAGCATCACGAACTGCTCATCCAATGTGCCGGCCGGGTCGGGCGACGGCACGTGGCGGACTCGGGCTCCGGCCGCAGCGAGCAACAGCGGACCGGACCGGTGAACGACGCTGGCGTTGAGGTTGTTGCCCGAGCCAGTTCCTTCGGACGCCTGCACATTGATCGTGGCCATCGTGCCGGCCAGCATCGGCGACAAATAGCTCAGCGAGTTGCTGACCCCCGTGTCCTGAGCGAGGTAGCCGCGAGTGCTGCCGTTGTACTGCTGGCGGAACGAAGGCGAGAACAGCGAGTTGCTGCCCATGGCGCTGGTGACCACGTTGGCCAACCAGGACGGGTTGGTATTGGTGCCCAGGCGCAGTTCACCGAAGCCCCCTTCGATACCGACCCAGGCTGCACGTGACCAGAATGGATCCTGGGGCGGTCCTGGGGGGTTGAAGCGCCCCGATGCGCCTGTGTCCGCTCGCAGGAACGACTCCAGCTGGAACTTGGCCTTCAGGCCGTCGCCCAGGTCTTCGGTGCCCCGCAAACCAAAGTAGCTGGTTTGCACACCACCGTTGTGCACGCCGGTCACACTGGAAACGGGCGCATTCGGCGGACCGGGGGGCTGGGCTGAAAGCTTGCCTACGCTCACGTCCACTGTTCCGTAGAACGACAGCGGGGTGGTCTGAGCCTGGGCAGTCGGGCCGATGAGGCCGAGGACGGCCCAGGTCAGGGGTGCAAATCTAAGGTTCATACTAGTTGTCTCCTTTTTGCCGGTCAATGCCGGCTGGGTTAAAAACGAATCAGACGAACATCCGCAGCAAGGCCAATGGCGTTGCGGGACGGGGGATCGAGAAGCGAACGTCCTTCCAGTCGGCCGCCGCCGGGCGCGCCAGGCAGCGCTGATGCCATTGCTGCATGTGAGGCCAAGCGTCCAAAGCGATGCCGCACTGAGGCGCCAGGTCCATGACGGTGGCCACGTTCAGGTCAGCAACGGTGAACCGTTCGCTCAGCAGCCATTCCCGCTTTGCGAGATGCGCTTCAAGCACGTTGAATGGTCGATGAAGCTTCTCGATCGCCATTTGGGCCTGCTCCTCGTCTCGTTGCCCGTCGGCGAAAAGGCGGCGATTGGCGCTGGCAAAAAGGAGCGGCTTTTCAACCTCGGTGAGGACCCAGAAGCTCCACTGGGTGGCCAGCGCTGTCTCCTGAAGAGAAGTGGGGGCCAGCGAGCCACCGTGTCTTTGCGCGAGATAGAGGTTGATGGCCAGCGATTCGTAGATCACAAGGCCGTCGTCATCCACGAGCACAGGGACACGACCGTTGGGATTGATGGCCAGAAACTCCGGCTGGCGCGTGCTGCCATCAAGGAAGTTCGTCTGGACATGATCAAAAGGCAGGCTCAACTCTCGCAGCATCCAGACGACACGGTGAGCGCGAGAGGCCATCGCACCATACAGCCGGATCACAGCGCCACCCTTGCGGCTGATGGGTTCAGCGTCATCGGACTGGCGTGCAGGCGGGAGCGCACCATCAACATGAGGGATACAGCGACTGCGGCCACCACACAGGCCGCCCAGCCCAATCCCTGATATCCCAATGTATGGACTACACCTCCACCCACGGCCGGGCCAAGACAGGAACCGATCATCATCATTGCGGGCGTGCCCGCCACCGCTCGGCCACTGCGGTCGAGCTGCGACAACAGGCCAAACAGGAAGGTGTGCGTGAAGATGACGATTGACACATACATGGCGCTGGCGACCGCATACGGCGCAAACGACTCTGAGCTGGACAGGATCAGCGCCAGCAAGGCCTGCAGCACCGGACCGGCCGTGCCCACCACCGTGGGGGAGATGCGCTTCTGCAGCAAAGCCGCCAAAGCGCCCGGCAGCAGGTTGACGAGACCAAGTGCGATGAGTACGCCTTGCACCTTTTCGATGCCAAAGCCCCGCTCTGCGCCTACTCGCTCGACAAACGAAAACACCATGGCCTGGTTGAGGGTGAGACAGGCCACCGCTCCGATG
>CALRVU010000202.1:0-6147 GCA_943371685.1 Bordetella parapertussis
ATCGTGGTCGACGCGAAAAAAGAGGGGCTGCTGGAGAGGTTCTGCACCACCACGCCGTCCACCACCCGGTTTTCGCGAAAGGTGGTGCGCAGCATCCAGCGCCGGCGCTCGCGGTTGGTCGATCCCAGGATCGACGGCCGCCGCAAAGCCCGCCGCCGAGCGAACACCGCATAGCCGACCCAGCTCGCAAAGAAGAACACCAGCGCCAGCCAATCCAGCAGCGGCAACAACCCGATCGCATCCAAAGACTGTCTCATGCAGCCAATGTATCGCGCCGCGCCGCAACCGGGAGCGCCATCTAGCCCAGCTTGAACTGTCCCAGCTTGTGACCCAAGCGCTCACCTTGGCTGCCCAGTTCGGCCGAGGCCTTGGCCAGCTGCTCGACCAGGCTGGCGTTCTGCTGGGTGGTGGTGCTCAGCAGCTTGACCTCGCTGAGGATCAGCCCCGACTCGGTTTCGCCGTCGCCGGTCAGACGGGCCACCGTCTGCATGGCCCCATGGATGGTCTCGACATGCACATCGGACTCGGCCAGGGCCTTGCCGGTCTGGCTGGCCAGCGTGCAGTTCTGCTCGATGTCCTCGGTCGACCGCTGCACCACGTCACCGATCTGTCGGGATGACTCGGCGCAGCGCTGCGCCAAGCCGCGCACCTCTTGCGCCACCACCGCAAAGCCGCGACCGGCCTCGCCGGCCTTGGAGGCCTCGACGGAGGCGTTGAGCGCCAGGATGTTGGTGCGAAAGGCGATCGCATCGATCATCACCACGATCTCGCCGATCTCCCGGCTCTTCTCGCGCAGCGAGGCCATGCCGGCCTCCAGCCGCGCCATGTGCTTGCGATTGCCCGCCGCCTGCAGACGCAGCGCGCCCACCGTGGTCAGCACCTCCTCGACCTGCCGGCCACAGGACTCCAGCGAGGTCGCATAGCGGGTCACGCCCCCCACCACCTTGTTCAGGCCCTCGGTGGATTGGCGGGTGCGCAAAGTCAGGTCGGAGTTGCCGGCCGCCACCTGCTGCGAGGCCTGGGTGACGGCGCCCACACCGGAGCGCACCGAGGCCATCATGTCGCTGAGCCGGATGAGCGCGGTGGACATCTCGACAATCGTCTGCGCCACTTCGTCGCTGCCCAGCGGCATCGGACGGGCACTCAGATCGCCGCGCGCCATCTTGTGCATCTGGTTGTGCAGGGCCCTCAGGCCACCTCGCATCACGAAGAAGAAGCAGACCATCAGGTAGGTCGAGCCCAGCAAGGCAGCCAGCAGCATCACCACCACATCGCGCAGACCGGTCCTCGCATCTTCGAGTTCGAATTCGAAGCGCGCCGCGAGTTCATCCCCAAGCATGCTGCGCCATCCCTTGGCCTCCGCGTTGGCCAGTGCGAACAGGCGATCGAGCTCCTCGCTGGCAGAGGGCGTCGGCCCGGCCAGCAAGGCGGCCTTGGTGGCCGTGGTCAACTGGCGCAGCATCGGCAGCTGGGGGTCACGGCCCTGCGGGAGGTTGCCTGCCAGTTGCTCGAACTGCCAGACGGTGTCCCGGTGCACCGCCTCCAGGGAGCCCAGCTCTAGGCTGACGGGAAAGGCGCTGGCAGGCGCATGGTCAGGATCCGTCCGCCAGGTTTGCGAGGCTTGTTGCAACCGCGACAGGCGCACCAGCAACTGAGGCACATGGTGGAGTGCGAGCTCGGCCTTGAGGCCAAGCACCTTGTCATTGGTGAACAGAACGGCCCCCTGGGCCAGGGCCGTCCGATGGATGGCGATCAGATGGCCGATCGCCTGATTGAGCAAGTCCTGCTGCACCTCGTCGGACACGGCTTGCGGATCCACCGCCCGCGCAATCGCCGGCGCGGCCAGGCTCCACGCACCCGGGTCCACCAGGACATGGGCTTCATCGCTGGCCACGGCGGCCAGAAACCGTTCGTGCAGGCTGGCCGCCGCGACCTCAGGGACCGGCAGCCGGCTGCTCAGCGCCTCACGGCGACTCAGCAGTGCCAAGGCCAGCTCATCGTTTGCCATGACCAGCCTTGCGCCATCACGTTGCAGCTCGGCGCGAACCAGGCGCGCGTGATGCAGTGACAAGGTGTCCAAGGTCATCGGCAGCAAGGGCAGGCACAGGAAGGTCATCAAGACGACCATCTTGCTGCGAACGCTGCAGATCCGCAGCAGCCGCACACCCGGGGCCCAGATGCCGTGGTGCGCAAAGTAGGCGCGCACCACCCCGACCCAGCGCAAAGGGTCCAGGCGCGGCGCCCAACGGTGCATGAAGGTCTCTCGCATGGGGGCTCCAGCCTCAGATCAGCGGGCAAAGCAAGGGCGCAAGCGTCTTCCAACCGGACGCCATGCAGCCCAATGTCATTGCGTCCATTGTCTTCAGCGGGCCGACGAATCAGGCCCCGAGATGAGCCCGAGACCCCTCGCTTTTCCAGCCCTTGCAGCGGCAGGGCCGCGCGACAGTCACCAGGGTCGAAAGAAATCCGCCCGACGAAGCGAAGCCGCAGTGCGCCTGGCCCTGCCCGACCTTCGTCCGCTCAACTTGTCCGCTGGCAAGCCGAAAGTGATCTGATGCCTGAAATTGCCGCCACTCCCTCCAACCCAGCCCCTGCGGCGGCTGGCAAGCGCAGCGCCGTGTCGCTGCTGCTGGCCCTGGCCCTGCTCGGCCTGGCCGGCGGCGTGGGCTGGTCCGGCGGTCCGTGGAGCCTGGCTGCCCTCACCCTGGCCACCCTGGCTGGCGCGCTGCTGATGCGCCGCACCTCGAGCCAGGCGAGCGCCACGGCCCCGAACACCCAAACCGGCCAGCCCGCCACCGCGCCGGGCCCGGCCGCCGATGCAGCTGACCAGGCCCTGCGCCGCGCCGCCGGCCGCGCCGGTGCCGAGGTGATGGTCACCCAGGTCGTGCCGGTCTGGGGCCGCCAACTGGCCCTCACCCGCGAATCGGCGGACGCCGGCCTGCAGCAGCTGCTGATGTCGGTCTCCACCATGTCGAGTGCGCTCGACACCTTGATGAGCCATCTTCAATCGCCCGTTCAGGGTGCCAGGCCGGGCGCGGCGGACCAGGTCATCGAGGCCCAGTCCGAGGCGCTGGAGGCCTTGCTGGTGCCGATGCGCCGGGCGTTTGCCCAGCGCGGCGCGATGGTCAGCGAACTGGGTCGCCTGAACGGCTGCCTGGCCGATCTGCAGCGCCAGGCGCGGCAGATCCGCGAGGTGGCCCGGCACACCCGGCTGGTGTCCTTCAACGCATCGATCGAAGCGCAACGCGCTGGCGGTGCTGCCGCCGGCACCCAGGCGGTGGCGGCCGAGGTGCGCATGCTGGCCGTGCGCACCAGCGAG
Organism: Bordetella parapertussis; assembly: GCA_943371685.1. Taxonomy (GTDB): domain Bacteria; phylum Pseudomonadota; class Gammaproteobacteria; order Burkholderiales; family Burkholderiaceae_C; genus Ideonella; species Ideonella parapertussis_A. Next base: position 3,320 of record CALRVU010000202.1, read on the forward strand.
ATTGCCGACCAGCTGGAGCGCACCGTGGCCAGCCTCAACTCGCCCATGGTGGCCGCCCGGCGCGACGCCGAGATCCATGACACGACCGACACCGAGCTGCAGCTGGAGATCGAGCTGCGCGCCCGCGAGGCACTGACCACCTTGCTGGACGGCATGGGCGCCAAGCTGGGCGGCTCCAGTGCCGTGCAGCAGGCCGGCAGCGCCGTGCGCGACGAGCTGGAGCTGGCCTTCACCCACTTCCAGTTCGGCGACCGGCTGAGCCAGATGCTCGACATCATCGGCCAGGACATGGACAAGTTTGCACGCTGGGTGGCCCTGCACCCCAGCGCCACCCAGAGCGATGCGGCCGAGTGGCTGGCCCAGCTCGAAGCGCGCTACACGATGGACGAGCAGCGCTCTCAGCACCATGGCAATGCCCACATCGAGCGTGCCAGCGTGACTGAATTTTTCTGACCAAGGATGAATCCCATGAGCAAGACCGTGATGATCGTTGACGACTCGGGCAGCTTCCGCACCGTGGTCAAGCTGTCGCTGCAGAAGGCCGGCTATGCCGTGCTCGAGGCGATGGATGGCAAGGATGCGGTGTCCAAGCTGACCGGCCAGAAGATCAACCTGATCGTCTGTGACGTGAACATGCCGAACATGGACGGCTTGTCCTTCGTACGCCACCTCAAGACCACCAGCGCCTACAAGTTCACGCCGGTGATCATGCTGACCACCGAGTCGCAGGACGCCAAGAAAGCCGAAGGCAAGGCCGCCGGTGCGCGGGCCTGGATCACCAAGCCGTTCCAGCCTTCGCAGCTGGTCGAAGCAGTGAACAAGCTCTGCGTCTGACGCCGCAGCCGCCACCATCATGACTGCCTTGACTGCCGCCGCCACCGCCGACGGACTCTGCATGGCCTGCTGGCAAGCCGGTCCCGAACTGATCATTGCGAATGCGGCGGACAACCGCGAGGCCCTGCTGCAGGCGCTGGCCCACGACAGCGGCCCCGCGCCCACGCTGGACCTGAGCCGTGTCGAGGACTTTGACAGCGCCGGCCTGCAACTGCTGCTGGCCGCACGACGGCAGCTGCAGGACGAGGGTCGCACGCTGACCCTGAGCCAGCCCAGCCCGGCCGTGCGCCAGGCGCTGAGCCTGCTGGGCATGGATGCCTTGCTCACATGAAACCGAACCTCAGCCAGGAGCCCGCCCATGTCCGTCATGGATGACGACGCCGCCATCATCGCGGTGGCCCGAGAAGGCTTTCTCGACGAGGCGAACGACATGCTCGCCCAGTTCGAGCAGTCTTTGCTGGTCATGGAGACTGACCCGGCCGACGCCGAGAACCTGAATGCGGCCTTCCGGGCTGCCCACACCATCAAGGGCACGGCCGGCTTGTTCGGCTGCGATGCGGTGGTCGGCTTCACGCACGAGGTCGAAACCCTGCTCGAAGCCCTGCGCTCCGGCTCGCTGGCGGTGACCGAGGCCATCTCGGCGGCCCTGCTGGAAAGCCTGGACCAGATGGCTGCGCTGCTCGATGAAGTGCGCACCGGCAGCACCGATCCAGACGTGGCCGATGCCAGCCACAGCTTGGGTGAGCGCTTGCGCGCACTGCGCCATGCCAGCCCGATCGAGGTGGCCAGCGTGGCTGAAGCAGCCGCCCCCCCGGCTGCCGCGGCGCCGGCCGATGCCAGCTGGCACCTGTCCCTGCGCTTCGGCCCGGATGCCCTGCGCAACGGGCTCGATCCACTGGCCTTTCTGCGCTATCTGGCCACCTTGGGCCGCATCAGCGCCATGCACACCCTGGCCGAGGCCGTCCCGCCGCTGCAGGCACTGGATGCCGAAGCTTGTCACCTGGGCTTCGAGCTGCGGGTGCAGGGCGATCTGACCCGGGCCGAGATCGAAAGCGTGTTCGAGTTCGCCATGGACGACCTGAGTCTGGCGATCCTCGGCCCGGAGGCCGGCGCCAGCGACTACCAGGCCCTGCTGACCCAGCGCAGTGACGACGACACCCAGCGCGAGGCACTGACCGGCATCTGGCTCGCCATGGGCATGGCTGAGTCACTCTGGCAAGGCACGGTCCACGCGGCTGAGCCCGCCGCAATCCCCCATCTGCCCGACAGCGGGCACCCGTCGACCCTGCAAGCCGCGACGCCATCTGCGGCACCGGCCACCACGCCTGGCACCGAGCGCAAGCCGGCCAGCCGCAGCAAGCACGGCGAAGAGGCCCGCTTCGTCAAGGTCAGGGCCGACAAGCTCGACAAGCTGATCGATCTGATCGGTGAGCTGGTGATTGCCAGTTCGGGCGCACAGATGCTGGCCCAGCACCTGCCCAGCGCACCGCTGCAAGAGGCCAGCCAGCGCGTCAGCGACCTGGTGCAATCCGCCCGCGACGGCACACTGGCCTTGCGCATGGTGCCGGTGGGCGAGACCTTCGCCCGCTTCCAGCGCATCGTCCGCGACGTCAGCAAGCAACTGGGCAAGGACATCGAGCTGGTGGTGACCGGCGGCGACACCGAGCTGGACAAGTCCATGATCGACGTGATCGCCGATCCGCTGGTGCATCTGGTGCGCAACAGTCTGGACCACGGCATCGAGCCACCCGACGAGCGCGAGGCCGCCGGCAAGCCCCGCACGGGCCGGCTGCACCTGAACGCCTACCATGAGGCCGGCTCGATCGTCATCGAGGTGCGCGACGACGGCCGCGGTCTGCGCCGCGACCGCATCGTGGCCAAGGCGCTGGAGCGCGGACTGATCGACGCTGGCACGACGCTGAGCGACGAAGAAGTCTGGCAGCTGATCTTCATGCCCGGCTTCTCCACGGCTGACCAGGTCACCGACCTGTCGG
>CALRVU010000203.1:0-6146 GCA_943371685.1 Bordetella parapertussis
GCCCTTGATTGACCGCTTCGTCCGGGCAGCGGGATGGGGGGCGTCAGTCATGGAAAAATTCCTGACCCTCGTCGAGCGAGCGAAGGACTGCTACCCGGCAATGACGTTCGCGGATCAGATGCTTGCGACATTGGACGGCGATTTCGCGAGCCTCAAAGGCTGGCGCGGGACGTTCTTGCCTGCCCGGATAGCGGGCCTGGTCCAGCTCCTCGCCTACCGAGACGTGCCGATGAGCCTGGAGCTCTCCCAGAAGTTCTTGCGAATCCTCGACATCCTGGTAGATATGGGCGATCGGCGAAGCGCTGCGCTTCAACTGGCGGAGTCGTTCAGGGAGGTGCAGTTGCCCGTACGCGCCGCGTAACTTGCTCGTCAGCGCATCCGCAATGCAAGCCATCGCAGCAGCCAGCCTACCCCGAAAGCCGCCCATGGCGAGCGGCAGTTCATGGCCGGCTGCGTGAATTCGAAGCCCGACAAAGCTGACTTTGCCTTGCACCTGTAGGTGCATGAGCTCAAGCGCACCCACGTGCTGAAGGTGACAGGTACCTTCAATGGGATGCGACGGGCCTTGCCTCGCTCCATTCGTCGAGATCGGAGCTTCTCCATGCCACCGCACGAGGCCCGAGGCGCACTGGGCTCGGGAACTTGTGCTCCGCGATCAGCCTGTAAATGGTCGACCGGCCAAGCCCGGTCATGCGCATGACAGTGGGCATGCGCAGGAAGAGCGGTGTCACCGCCTCAGTGCGGCGGGCCATTGGTGGGGACGGATTGCGTTGCACGGGCTGACTCCAGAGAGATGCACATTGGCAACTTTAGGGTGCCAGAGGGATCGGTCGCTTGCTGGATTCGGGCCGGATTCCTGCCTGATCGTTCAACCCGACAGCGGCCGTGTCGGCGAGGGTCAATCACTCTCCACCATGTTCACGTGATTGGTCTTTTTCGCCGGACCACGGGACGCCTTGACCGGACTGGTGGGCACCTTGCCGCTTTCGACCTTCGCAAGCAGCGCTGCCCAGGCGCCCAGCGCTGCGGCTCGCTCGGCAAAGTAGTCGTGCCGGTCGTAGATGCCCTCGACATTGCCCAGCTTGTGGTTGAGTGAGCGCTCGGCGACGAAGCGATCGACGCCGAGCACAGCGAGGTGCGTCCGGGCCGTCCGCCGCATGTCGTGAACCGTGAAGTGTTCGATGTCGAGAACCTTCAAGCGCTTGAGCGCAACGTTGAGGGTGTCTGGGCCGACGTGCTCGTAGCGATTCCTGCAATTCACACCCAGGCGCGAACGGACGAGCCGGCGGGCGGGAAAAACCCAGGGCTGGCCGCATGAAAACACCCTGGCTTCTTTGAGCCATGCAATCACCGGTTCCGCCAGTGGGATGCGGATCGAAGCGCGGGTCTTTGTGTTTTCCTTGGCCAGGGTCCAGATGCCTGCGTCAAGATCGAATGCGTCCCAGCGGGCCGACAGCAACTCCATTTTCCGAACACACAGCGCGAGCAGCAGCCAGACGGCCAGTTCGTTCTCGCGTCCGTAGTTTGGTGTGGTCCGCATGGCCAGGGCAAGTTGCTGCAGCTCTTCCATAGTCAGCCAGCGGTCCCGCGAAACCTCATCGCCCCCAGCATCCGCCTGGTCGAAGTCGGCCGCTGGGTTGCGATCGATCCAGTGATTGCGCACGGCCATGCGAAACATGCGGCTCATGTGGCGCAGCGCATCGTTGGCAACCGTCGGGGCACCGCCAGCCACGATTCGAGTCAGCACGCGGTCGATGTGAACGGGTTGAACGTCGGGTGGCGCGACCGCCCCCAGCACCGGATTGATGTGCTTGCGCAGGACGCGAGCCACGACTTCCGGATGTTTGTGGCGCGGCTGGATGTACTTCGCGAACCAGATTTCACCGAGCCGCTGCACAGTGGGCACTTCGAGTTGCAGGGCCTTTTCTGCCTGCTTGACGGCATTGACGTCGATGCCGCGCTCGATCTGTGCGCGGTCCTGCCGTGCCTGCTCGCGCGCATCCTTGAGCGACAGCTCAGGATATCGGCCGAGCACTTTTTCTTTGGAGCGGCCGTTCAGGCGGTAGCGAAGGATCCACGAGGCCTTGCCAGCCTGTGCTGCGCTGGTGCTGGCGACGAAGGTCAGGCCTTCGCCCACGCCGCGGTCCACGGCGCCGGCAGCGAGCCAGGCCTTGATCTGACGGTCAGTGATCGGTCGTTGGTGGCTGTTCATGTCCCATAGGCTCCTGTGAGGCTGTGGGGTTTCTTGATCGCAAAAATGCCTCCGTAGCGGCGCGAACCCCAAAAACCCCACAATAAACCCCACAGGTTGCGCGCGCTACGCTGCGACGCCCTGGGACGGCTCGGGACAAAATATCCTTACATGACAGTCGGTTAGCTGATTTCAGGGGACCCCTTGGGATCCCCAGAAAAGCTACTCGATGTTCTGAACCTGCTCGCGCATCTGTTCGATCAAGACCTTCATCTCCACCGAGATGCCGGTCAATTCCATGGCGCTGGACTTGGCGCCCAGGGTGTTCGCCTCGCGGTGCAACTCTTGGATCAGGAAGTCCATCCGCTTGCCCAGCTCGCCACCCGAGTTGAGCAGTCGCTCGATCTCGTCGAGGTGGGCGCTGAGCCGCGACAGCTCCTCGGCCACATCGATGCGGATCGCAAAGGCAGCCGCTTCGTTCAGGGCGCGATCGCGGGCGGCCTCGGCAGACACCGCAGCGCCGCTGCCCGCGGACTCGAGGGCCTCGGTCCAGCGCTCCAGAAAGCGCGCTTGTTGCCGCTGCACCAGCGCCGGGACCAGCGGTGCGGCCCGCAGTGCCAGCTCGCGCAGGGCGACGATGCGCTCCATCAGGATGGTCACCAGGCGGTCGCCCTCACGGGCTCGAGCATCCTTGAGCGACTCGACAGCCGCGCGGGCGGCCTGCAGCGTCAGCTCGTCGAGCTTGGCGGGCTGGCTGTTGCCGGCGCCGCCCCGGCACCATTGCAGGACTTCATTGACAGACAAAGGTTGGGCCTTGGGCAACCAGCCCTGGACCGATGACTCGATGCGGGCCAGGCGGTTGAGCTGCTCGGCCGAAATCTGCGGCAGGTTCTCGTCGCCGCTGCGGCCGATCGCGGCGCGCACCTCGACCTTGCCTCGCCGCAAACCAGCCACCAGCAACTCGCGCAGGGCGGGCTCCACTTGGCGCAGTTCGTCGGGCAGACGAAATGCTATGTCGAGAAACCGGCTGTTGACTGTGCGAATTTCCACAGTCACTCCGGGGAGGGCGGCGTCAATGTCTGAGACCGGGGCCGCGCTGGCGCTGGCGAACCCGGTCATGCTGTAAACTGGCATGAAGCTTTTGCAGGAAGCCAAAACCCGATTATGTCAAAGCCCAAACCCGCCCCGTTGCCTGCGGGCACCGTGGTCGGTGGCTACCAGATCATCAAGAAGCTGGCCGCTGGCGGTTTCGGCGTCGTTTACCTCGCGGAGGACGACACCCGACATCTGGTTGCGCTCAAGGAATATTTGCCCGCCTCGCTCGCTGAGCGCGCTGCTGGTGAACTGGTGCCCCGAGTCAAACCCGACAAACAGCCGCTCTACCGGCTGGGCCTGAAGAGCTTTTTCGAAGAAGGCCGTTCACTCGCGCAGATCTCGCACCCCAGCGTGGTTTCGGTGTTGAACTTCTTCCGAGAGAACGAAACTGTCTACATGGTGATGAACTACCTGCAAGGGGACACCCTGCAGGATTTCATCGTCACCGCCCGCGATCTCAAGCGTGACAAGGTGTTCCGCGAATCGACGATTCGCTCCTTGTTCGATGAGATCCTGCGCGGCTTGCGCATCGTGCACCAGCACAAGATGCTGCACCTCGACATCAAGCCCGCCAATATTTTCATCACCAATGAAAACAAGGCCGTGATGCTGGACTTCGGCGCGGCGAGAGAGGTGCTCTCCAAGCAGGGCAATTTCATCCGGCCGATGTACACGCCCGGCTTTGCTGCGCCCGAGATGTACCGGCGCGATGGCTCGCTGGGTCCCTGGACCGACATCTATGCCATTGGCGCGTGCATCTACGCCTGCATGCAGGGCTATCCGCCCAACGATGCGCCGCAGCGCATCGACAAGGACCGCCTGCAGCTCTCGCTCTCTCGCATGCGCAACACCTACTCCGACAACCTCATCGAGGTGACCGAGTGGTGCATGGCGCTGGATCCGCTGTCGCGGCCGCAGAGCGTGTTTTCCTTGCAGAAAGAGCTGTCCCGGGAGACCGAGCGGCGCTACACCACGCTGGGCTTCACTGAGCGGCTCAAGCTGCAGATCGAGAATCTCAAGGCAGGGGCCCGCACATGAGCCGACATCCGCAGCCCGCCTCGGGCAACCCGATGCGGTTTTCCGTCTATCAGATCAGCCGCAAGGGCGGCCGTGAGAAGAACGAAGACCGCATGGGCTACTGCTACACCCGCGACTCGGGCCTGTTTGCCCTGGCTGACGGCATGGGCGGGCACCCCGAGGGCGAGGTCGCCTCGCAACTGGCGCTGCAAACCCTGGCCGGCGCCTTCCAGCGCGAGGCCAAACCCGCGCTCAAGAGCCCGCTGCGCTTTCTGCAAGAAGCCATCCTGGCCGGCCACCATCAGTTGCTTCGCTATGCCACCGAGCGCTCGCTGGTGGACACGCCGCGCACCACCATCGTGGCCTGCGTGATCCAGGGCAATGCGGCCTACTGGGCACACTGCGGTGATTCACGGCTCTACCTGGTTCGAGACGGCGCGCTGATGCAGCGCACCCGCGATCACTCCTACACCGAGCTGCAGGAGACGCTGGCCCATGTGGTGCCCATCGATGCGCGCTTCAATCGCTCGGTCCTGTTCACCTGCCTGGGCAGCCCGGGCAAGCCGGTGGTCGATACCGTGGGCCCGATCAATCTGCAGCCTGGTGACCGCATCGTGGTCTGCTCCGACGGCCTGTGGAGCACGGTGCCTGATGAGGAAATCGTCGACATCCTGAGCAGCCGCCCCCTGTCTGACGCGGTGCCCGAGATGGTTGAGCGGGCCCTGCGCAACGGCGGCAGCCACGGTGACAACGTCACCGCGCTGGCCGTGGAATGGGAGGCGCCTGAAGACACCGACTCGACCCTGGGCATTTCCACCCGCTCCCTGGGCGAGGACGTGTTTGCCTCCACCATCCAGGCCTCGCTGGCCGATACCGGCACCGGTGATCTGGACGAGGCCGAGATCGAACGCTCGATCCGCGAGATCAACGACGCCATTCGCCGCAGCTCGCGCAAGCCGCGCTGAGTCGCCCCATCCCAGCCCTGCGGCTTGTCGGCGCAGGGCTTTTGCTTTTCTGCTTTCCAGAGCCACACCATGACCTTTCAACGTTCCTCAGGCCGCGATGCCGCCGCACTCCGCCCCTTGCGCATCACCCGTGGTTTCACCTGCCACGCCGAGGGTTCGGTGCTGATCGAGTTCGGCCAGACGCGGGTCCTCTGCACCGCCTCGGTGGAAGAGCGCGTGCCGCCGCACAAGCGTGGCAGTGGCGAGGGCTGGGTGACGGCCGAGTACGGCATGCTGCCCCGCGCCACCCACACCCGCAGTGACCGCGAAGCCGCCCGCGGCAAGCAGAGCGGCCGCACACAGGAGATCCAGCGCCTGATCGGCCGCTCCTTGCGCTGCGTGTTCGACCTGAAGGCCCTGGGCGAGCGCACCATCACCCTGGACTGCGACGTGCTGCAAGCCGACGGCGGCACCCGCACGGCCGCCATCACCGGCGCCTTCGTGGCCGCGCAGGACGCCGTCAATGTCCTGCTGGCCAGCGGCAAGATCAGCAGTTCGCCGATCCGCGACCATGTGGCCGCGATCTCGGTGGGCATCGTGCAAGGCACGCCGCTGCTCGACCTCGAATACATCGAGGACTCGGCCTGCGACACCGACATGAATGTGGTGATGACCGGCGCCGGCGGCTTTGTCGAGATCCAGGGCACGGCCGAGGGCCAGGCCTTCAGCCGCGCCGAGATGGACCAGCTGATGGGCCTGGCCACCGAGGGCATCGCCCGGCTGGTGCAGGCGCAGAAGACGGTGCTGGCGCAGCCGGCCAGCGAGCCGCTGTCGCAGCCTTGATCGGCGGAGGTCTCATGCGTCTGGTGCTCGCCTCGAACAATGCCAAGAAGCTCAAG
>CALRVU010000204.1:0-6135 GCA_943371685.1 Bordetella parapertussis
GCTGGACCAGAAGGTGCGCGCCGAAGGCGTGCTTCGCACGGTCTACCTCTATCCGATGGCGCTGAGCTTCATCGTCACCGGCACCGCCTGGAAGTGGATCCTCAACCCGGGCCTGGGCCTGGAGCATCTGATGCATCAGTGGGGCTTCGAGGGCTTCGAGTTCGGCTGGCTGGTGGATCCTGACATGGCCATCTACTGCGTGGTCATCGCCGGCATCTGGCAGTCGGCCGGCTTCGTCATGGCCCTGTTCCTGGCCGGCCTGCGCGGCATCGACGATTCGATCATCAAGGCCGCCCAGGTGGACGGCGCCAGCCTGCCGCTGATCTATTGGCGGATCATCATCCCGACCCTGCGGCCGGTGTTCTTCTCGACCCTGATGGTGGTCAGCCACCTGGCGATCAAGAGCTTTGACCTGGTCATGGCACTGACCGCTGGCGGCCCGGGCTATGCCACCGACCTGCCTGCCACCTTCATGTACACGATGGCCTTCTCGCGCGGCCAGATCGGCCTGGGTGCGGCCAGCGCCACCATCATGCTGGCGACCGTCGCGGCCATCGTCGTGCCCTACCTCTATTCCGAACTGCGGGTGAAAAAATGAGTGCCCCCTCGACCCTGGCACCGCGCCTGACTCTGGGCCGCCTGGCCTTGCTCAGCGTGCTGCTGCTGTTTGCCTTCTTCTTCCTCACGCCGCTGTACGTGATGTTGTCGACCTCGTTCAAGACCATGGACGAGATCCGCACCGGCACCCTGCTGTCGCTGCCTTCGGGGCTGGACTTCACAGCCTGGTCCACGGCCTGGTCCAGCGCCTGCACCGGCACCGACTGCGGTGGCCTGAAGCCCTTCTTCATGAACTCGGTGCTGATGGTGCTGCCGGCGGTGGCCATCTCGACCCTGATCGGCTCGCTCAACGGCTACGTGCTGAGCAAGTGGAAGTTCCCGGGCAGTGAGTTCATGTTCGCCTTGCTGCTGTTCGGGGTGTTCATGCCCATGCAGGTGGTGCTGCTGCCCATGAGCCAGGTGCTGGGCTGGCTGGGCATCGCCAGCTCGGTCTGGGGCCTGGTGTTCGTTCACGTGCTCGCCGGCATTCCGTCCACCACGCTGTTCTTCCGCAACTACTACGTCGGCCTGCCTGACGAGCTGATCAAGGCAGCCATGCTCGACGGGGCCAATTTCTGGCAGATCTTCTGGCGGATCGTGCTGCCACTGTCGACACCCATCCTGGTCGTCACGCTGATCTGGCAGTTCACCAACATCTGGAACGACTTCCTCTACGGCGTGGTGTTCTCGGGTGCTGACAGCAAGCCCATCACCGTGGGCCTGAACAACCTGGCCAACACCAGCAGCTCGGTCAAGGAATACAACGTGGACATGGCCGCCGCCATGATCGCCGCCCTGCCCACGCTGTTCGTCTACATCGTGGCCGGCAAGTACTTTGTGCGTGGCCTGACAGCCGGCGCCGTCAAAGGCTGATCGCCTCGGCGGCCCAGCCAGTCTGAAGCAAGAACCTCGAAAACATCGGATACCGACATGGGTGCACTTTCCATCAACAATGTCCGCAAGACTTTCGGCTCGGTCGAAATTCTCAAGGGCATCAACATCGCCATCGAAGCCGGCGAGTTCCTGATCCTGGTCGGCCCGTCGGGCTGCGGCAAGTCGACCTTGCTGGCCATGATCGCCGGCCTGGACTCGCCGACCTCGGGCCACATCACCCTGGGCGAGCGCGACATCACCCACCTGCCAAGCAAGGACCGTGACATCGCCATGGTGTTCCAGAGCTATGCGCTCTACCCGAACATGAATGTCGCGCAGAACATCAGCTTTGCGCTGGAGATGCGCAAGGTGCCCAAGGCCGATCGGGCTGCCGCCATCGAGCGGGTGGCCAAGATGCTGCAGATCAGCCACCTGCTGGACCGCAAGCCAGGCCAGTTGTCGGGCGGTCAGCGTCAGCGGGTGGCCATGGGCCGGGCGCTGGCCCGCGACCCCAAGCTGTTCCTGTTCGACGAGCCCCTGTCCAACCTGGATGCCAAGCTGCGCGTCGAGATGCGCGCCGAGATCAAGCTGCTGCACCAGCGCACCAAGACCACCACCGTCTATGTCACCCACGACCAGGTCGAGGCCATGACCCTGGGCGACCGGATCGCCGTGATGAAGGACGGCCAGGTACAGCAGTTCGGCACGCCCGACGACATCTACGGTCGCCCGGCCACCAAGTTCGTGGCCGAGTTCATCGGCTCGCCAGCCATGAACATGGTCACGGCTCAGCGCAGCGCCCCCGGCGGCTTGAGCGCCCATGGCCTGAGCCTGCTGCTGAGTGACGTGCAACGCGCCGCGCTGCAGGCACATGGCGCCGCCGGCGATGTGATCTATGGCATCCGCCCCGAAGACCTGAGCCTGGTCAGCGGTGCTCACGCCGGTGCCCTGCCCGGCACGCTGAGCATGTTGGAGCCGACCGGACCGGAAACCTATGTGCTGGTGGACACGCCCATCGGCACCCTGACCGCGCGGGTGGCCGGTCGGGTGACCCAGCGCGTGGGCGACGCGGTGGGCCTGCTCTGGTCGCCGGATGCGGTGCATCTGTTTGACAGTGCCAGCGAACTGCGCCTGAACTGACAGGGCTTTGGGGCCTACTTCGGCCCCTACGCGCAGCGAAGCCGGGCGCAGTATGCGGAGTGAGAGGCTCGGTCTGGACGCGTCCGTGCGTGCATGACCGGGTGAGACACCTCCGAAGGACTGCACCATGAAACTGTTGAACCGCCTGCTCCGCCCGGGAGCCTTGCTGATGCGCCGCTTGCGCATGCCAGTCAAGCTGGCCTTGATGGCGGCGATGTTGCTGGTGCCCCTGCTGCTGGCCGTGGTCGACACCGCCCGCGATGTCCACGAGCAACGCGCGCTGACCCGCAGCGAGATGTCCGGGGTGCGCCTGGTGGAAGCCTTGAGTGCTTCGCTCTTCGAGCTGCAGACCCACCGCAGCCTGACGCACCGATTGCTGAATGGCGACGCGACCGTGGCCACGGCGCTGGCGGCGAGCCGCACTCGGCTGGCGGACTCATTGACTGCGGTTGATGCCGTGCTGGCCCGCCCCCAGCCGTTTGATGTCAACGCAGATTGGCAGGGGGTGCGCGAAGGCGTTCGCCCGCTGGCCGAAGGCAAGCAGGCGGGCGACCGCACTGTGCTCTTCAAGTTGCACACCGAACGCATCGACGATCTGCGCCGCCTGATCCTGCTGACGGGCGAACGCTCGGCCCTGATGCTGGACCCGCAGGCCGACTCCTACTTCCTGATGAGCATCGCCGTCGAGCATGTCATCCCCTGGGCTGAATCCTTGGCCTTGGCCAGCGGACATGGCGCTGCGCTGCTGGCCCGGGGCGACGCATCCAGCGTCGAGCGGGCCCGCGTGATCGGCCGTGCCGATGCGCTGGACGGCATGCTGGCCGACCTGAAGTTCCGTGTTGACGCGCTGGTGCACGCCGGCGCCCGGGAACCCGAAGCCTGGCCCGAAGCCGTCAAGCGCACCCAGAACTACGCCGAGCACCTGCGCAAGACCTTTGGCAACGACAGCTTGCCCGACGAGTCGGCCGACTTGTTTGACCGCGGCAATGCCACGCTGGCCGAGGTGCTTCGCCTGCAGCAGCAGGTGATGGCGACGCTGAGCACGGAGTTGACGGAGCGGGATGCCTCTTTGAGCCTCAAGCTCTGGATCGAGCTGGGGGCCAGCGCCGCCGGATTGCTGATGGTGACCTACCTCGCCTCGGCGTTCTATGCGAGCTTTCTGGGCGGCTTGCGCGTTTTGCAGCATGGCGTGCAGCGCATGGCTGCGGGCGACATGGCCGAGCCCATTCGCATTGACGGCCGTGACGAAGTCGCCGAGATCGGCAGCACGGTGGAGGTCATGAGCAACAAGCTTTCCGCCATGGTGGCCGAGATCCGCAGCAGCGCAGTGCGCGTCGGTCTGTCGGGCCGACAAGTGGCTCAGAGTGGCACGGCGCTGTCGCAACGCACCGATGCCCAGGCTGCCAACTTGAAGCAGACCATGGCCACCGTCGCCCATCTGAGCACGGCGGTGACGGCCAATGCGCATGCCGCGCAGGAGCTGGATCAGCTGACCCAGGGCTTGCGCAGCCAGGCTGAGGCCGGCGGCACGGCCATGCAGAGCACCATGAGCGCGATGAGCACCATGGAGGCCAGCTCCAGGCGGGTGGCCGAGATCATCAGCGTGATCGACGGCATTGCCTTCCAGACCAACATCCTGGCCCTGAACGCCGCGGTCGAAGCCGCCCGGGCCGGCGAATCGGGTCGTGGTTTTGCAGTCGTGGCCACCGAGGTCCGGCAACTGGCCCAGCGCAGTGCCTCGGCCGCTTCCGAGATCCGCCAGCTGATCAGCCAGTCCACCGAGCAGGTCGGTCAGTCGGTGGCCAGCATCCGCTCGGTCAGCGAGACGCTGGACGATGTGGTGGAAGGCGTGCGCAATGTCTCAGGCCGGCTGCGTGGCATCGCCCAGGCCAGCACCGAGCAAAGCACCAGCCTGGAGCAGGTAACGCGGACCGTGGCCGAGCTGGAGGAGTTGACGAGGCAGAACGCCGAGATGGTCGACGAGTCTTCCGAGGCCTCGGCCAACTTGGTCAACCGCGCCGCAGCCCTGGGTGACGCCGTGGCGGCCATGCGACTGCGCCAGGGCAGCGCCGACGAGGCCCATGCACTGGTCAAACGCGCCATGGGGCTGGTCCGGCAAGTGGGCGTGGAAGCTGCGGCTCGCAGCTTTGGTCAGCCCGACGGTGGCTTCCTGGACCGCGACCTCTACATTTTCATCCTCGATCGCGATGGCCGCTACCACACCCATGGCGCCAAACCGGCGATGAACGGCAAGCGGGTGCATGACGTGCCCGGCGTGGACGGCGACCGCCTGATCCGCGAAATGTGGCAGGCCGTGGACGGCAGCCATTGGGTCGAGTACGACATCGTCAACCCCGACACCGGTGCAGTGCAACCCAAGGCCAGCTATGTCGAGGCGATCGACAAGCGGCTGGTCCTGGGCTGCGGCATTTACCGAGTGGCCGACAGATCTGCGGGCGCCAGAAGCTCCTGATCAGCCTCGGCGGCGCGCGCCGCCGCCGCCCGCATCTTCTCGGGCCGCACCAGATAGCTGTAGATCACCGGCACCACCAGCAAGGTCAGCAGGGTCGAGGTGATGACCCCGCCGATGATGGCCCGACCCATCGGGGCTTGCAGCTCGCCGCCCTCATTGAGCGCCAAGGCCAGCGGCAACATGCCGAACACCATGGCCGCGGTGGTCATGATGATCGGACGCATCCGGATCGAGCCGGCCTCGCGCACTGCATCGGCCACCGATTGGCCAGCCCGCACCGCATGGTTGGCAAAGTCGACCAGCAGAATGGCGTTCTTGGTGACCAGGCCCATCAGCATGATCAGGCCGATCATCGAGAACAGGTTGATGGTCGAGCCCGAGATCAGCAAGGCCAGCATCACGCCGATCAGGGACAGCGGCAACGAGGCCATGATGGCGATGGGCTGCAGAAAGCTGCCGAACTGGCTGGCCAGCACGATGTAGATGAAGACCACGGCCAGACCCAGTGCCGCAAAGATGTTGCCGAAGATCTCGCCCTGCTCCTTGGCCTGTCCGCCCACGTCAAAGCGGTAGCCCGGCGGCAGCACGGTGGCCTTGACCAGCTTCTGCACATCGCTGCTGACATCGCCCACCGCCCGGCCCGATGCGTTGTCGACACCGGCATAGATGGCTTGGCGCCGCTCCAGGTTCTGGCGCTTGATGACCACCGGGTTCTCGACCGGCTCGATCGTCACCACCCGCTCCAGCGGAATCGGCGTGCCATCCTTGGCATAGGCCACGGGCAGCTGGCGCAGCTGCGCCACCTCTTGCCGGTTGGCGCTGCCCAGCCGCAATTGCACTTCCACCTGCTGGCCGTCCGGCGTGGTCCAGTAGGTCGCCACATCGCCATTGACGAAGGTGCGCAGCGAGGCCGCCAGGTCGGTCGTGGACAGGCCGAGCTCACGCACGGCATCCGGCTTGATGCGCACGGCATAAGCCGGCACGCCGGGCTTGACCGAGCTTTCCAGGTCGGTCACGCCCTTGATGGCCTTGATCTTGGCGGCCAGGTCGGT
>CALRVU010000205.1:0-6118 GCA_943371685.1 Bordetella parapertussis
GCTGGGCGTCGCTCAGGCCGGCCACCGGATCGTCGGTGCTGGGCACGCACCAGACCAGCGCGGCGGAGCGGGTGCCGGCGGGGGCATCGGCAGCGGCTTCGGGCCTGCGCAGCGGCAGCAACGCCACCGGGCCATGGCGGGTAAAACGCTCGAATGCGCTGCCCGCGGGCGCGCTGTCGTCCAGGGTGACGCGGCCGACCCAGGCGGTCTGCTGGTAGTCGCGCGCCACGGCCTTGCGGGCCTGGTCGGCAAACACCCCGCCCTCGGCCACCACGGCCAGGTCAAAGCCTTCGGCAATACCGGCATCGACCTCGACCATGGCGGTCAGGTTCTTCAGGCCGGTCACCGGGCTGCCAAAGCGCATGCGGCAGCGCTGCGGGTCGGTCGCACAGGCTTGCAGCCAGGCGGCTTGCAGCGGCGCTACCACCTGGCCATAGGCCAGCACCGCGCCCAGCATGGGCACGCCCTCGGCCTCGGCGCTTAAGTGCACCTCGGGCTGCAGCAGGCCGCCCAGCACGGCGGCAGCGCCGCTGAAGGTGGGCGGCGCCTGCGAGACATGGACTTGCAGGATGGGCTGGGCCAGCGCCTGCGGCCAGACGCCGAGCTGCTGCAGCAGCTGCACGCTGCCCAGCGACAGGGCCAGGGTGCGCGGATCGGCCGACACGTCCTTGTCGGCCGGGCGGGCGTCGAACACGGTGATCTCGGCCTGCGGCCACTGCCGGCTGGCGAGCAGGGCCAGGGCCAGGCCGACCGGGCCGGCGCCGATCACCGCCAGGCGCACGGTGCGGCGCGCGGGCTGGGCGGCGGTGGGTGCGGTTGTGGGTGACGCAGGGTTGGCGGTATCGCTTGCAGCAGAGAATTCCATCGGAGCCCTTCAAACGCGGGGCTGGACGTTCCAGCCCCGCCACGTATTATTCGCCCGCCGCCGTCGGCCCGACGGCGACCGGCCTTTTGCCGGCCGCAGCCACAGGGGATATGCCATGGGATTGTTCGATTTCGTCAAGAAGCAGTTCATCGATGTGCTGGAGTGGACCGAGTCCGGGGATGGCACCCTGGCCTGGCGCTACCCCATGGCCGACAACGAAATCCAGAACGGCGCCCAGCTGACAGTGCGCGAAAGCCAGCTGGCCCTGTTCGTCAACGAGGGCATGGTGGCCGATGTGTTCGGCCCCGGCCTGCACACGCTGACCACCCAGACCCTGCCGCTGCTGACCAACTTGAAGAACTGGGACAAGCTGTTCCAGAGCCCGTTCAAGAGCGATGTGGTGTTCTT
This sequence comes from Bordetella parapertussis, assembly GCA_943371685.1. Lineage (GTDB taxonomy): Bacteria > Pseudomonadota > Gammaproteobacteria > Burkholderiales > Burkholderiaceae_C > Ideonella > Ideonella parapertussis_A. Next base: position 1,274 of record CALRVU010000205.1, read on the forward strand.
CAGCAGCCGCCTGCAGCTGGACCAGCGCTGGGGCACGGCCCAGCCCATCACCATCCGCGACAAGGACTTTGGCGCGGTGCGCCTGCGCGCCTTCGGCAACTATGCCTACCGGGTGGCCGATGCCAAGCTGTTCTACACGGCCGTCAGCGGCACGCGCGAGCGCTACACGGCCGAGGAGCTGGACGGCCAGTTGCGCGGCCTGATGCTGCAGCACATCAGCGACGCCGTGGCGCAGAGCGGCATCCCCTTCCTCGACCTGGCGGCCAACCAGATCGAGTTTGCGCGGCAGTTGCAGGAGGCCACCGCGCCCTCGTTTGCCGCGCTGGGCCTGGTGCTGGAGAGCGTGACCCTGCAGAGCGTGTCCCTGCCCGAAGAGCTGCAGAAGATCCTCGACCAGAAGATCGGCCTGGGCATGGTCGGCAACGACCTGAACAAGTTCATGCAGTACCAGACCGCGCAGGCCATCCCCAAACTGGCCGAGGGCGTGGGCCAGGGCGGCGGCGGTGTGGCCGGCGATGCCATGGGCCTGGGTGCCGGTGTGGCCATGGGCCAGATGCTGGCACAGCAACTCGCCCAAGGCCTGGGCCAGAGCGCGGCTGCACCCGCAGTGCCTGCAGCCACCGCGCCAGCGCCCATGTCGGCCGATGCGGTGATGGCCACGCTGGAGAAGCTCGGCGAGTTGAAGGCCAAGGGCATCCTGACCGAGGAAGAGTTCAGCGCCAAGAAGACCGAGCTGCTGAAGAAGTTGGTGTAAATCGACCTTGGCGACCGATCCACCCAGCGCCGGCCCGGCGCCGCGCCCGCAGCGGCGCTGGCAGGCCGCGTGCCCGCAATGCGGCGCGCCGGTCGAGTTCGCCTCGGCCGCGTCCTTCAGTGCCGTCTGCGGTTTTTGCCGCAGCAGCCTGCTGCGCGAGGGCGAGGCCCTGCGGCGCATCGGCCTGAGTGCCGAGCTGTTTGATGACCACTCGCCGCTGCAACTGGGGGCCAGCGGCCGCTACCAGGGCCTGGCCTTCAGCCTGGTGGGCCGGCTGCAGATGCGCTACGGTGAGGGCAGCTGGAACGAGTGGCATGCGCTGTTCGAGCCGGCTGCGGGTGCACCGCCGCGCAGCGCCTGGCTGAGTGAGGACAACGGCGCCTACGTGCTGGCCTTTGACATGGCGCTGCCGGCCGATGCGCCGGCCCATGCGGCTGAACTGGCGCAGTGGCAGCCCGGCCATCGCCTGCTGCTGGACCGCCAGACCTGGAGCGTGGCCTCGGTGCAGGCCGCCACCCTGGCCGCGGCAGAGGGCGAGCTGCCGCGGCCGCCACGGCTGGGCCAGTCCTTCACCGTGGCCGACCTGCGCAGCGAGCGCGATGAGGTGGGCACGCTGGATGATCTGGGGCCGGTGCTGAACTGGTCGGTCGGGCGGGGCGTCACCCTGGCGGGATTGGCCCTGCGTGGTTTGCGCGAGGGCTCTGAGCAAACACTGGGCGCACGGGTGATCGACTGCCCGTCCTGCGGCGCGACCATCCAGCCCACGCTGGCCAGCACGCGCTCGATCAGTTGCCCGCAGTGCAAGGCGGTGGTTGATCTGTCGCCCGGGGCGGGGGCCGATCTGGCGCACTATGCGCAGAACAACTCGGGCGTCGGCGACCTGGGGCCGCAGATCCCGCTGGGCAGCACCGGCAAGCTGGCGCTGGGTGCCGAAGGCCCGCTGGACTGGCAGGTGCTGGGCTACCAGGAGCGCTGCGACCTGCCCGGCCCGGGCGACGATGAGCAGACCTTTTGGCGCGAGTACCTGCTCTACAACCGAACTGCAGGCTTTGCCTTCCTGGTCGATGCCGAGGACGGCTGGAGCTGGATGCGGCCCTTGACCGGCGCGCCGGTGGCCCAGGGCCGCACTGCGCGCTGGCAGGGTCTGGTGTTCAACGAGCGCTACCGCTACCCGGCCAAGGTGACCTGGGTGCAGGGCGAGTTCTATTGGCAGGTGACCCGCGAGCAGCGCGCTGAGGTGACCGACTACGACGGCCCGCGCGGCAGCAAGTTGTCGCGCGAGCAGACCGCGGGCCCCTCGGGCAGCGAGGTGGTCTGGTCGCTGGGCAAGGCCCTGGATGCGCAGACGGTGGCGCGGGCATTTCGGCTGCCGGCCGGCGCGCAGGCCGCGTTGCGCCGCGATGCCGGCCCTTTGAGCGGTCTGGGGCCGACCTCGGCGCTGGCCTCGGCCGGTGGCCTGAGTCATGGCCTGGTCGTGCTCGGTCTGGTGGTGGTGCTGATGCTGGTGATGGGCCTGATGATGCGCAGCTGCAGCAGCGACGATTGCGACGAAGTGCGCAGCACCTTTGGCGCAGCCAGTGCCGAGGCCCGCCAGTGCGAGGCCCGAGCGCGCAGCGGCGGGGTGCGCCCGGGCGGTGGGTCTTTTGGTGGATTTTCAAGCGGCGGCGGTGGGCACAAATAGCCCGCGCCGCCGGTGCTGCACAGAAAGCAGAAACAGGAGCAAGCGATGACAGACTTTGAATGGCTCAAGCCAGCGGTGGTGCTGGGCTCGGTGTTGTACGCCCTGATCGGTGTGCTGCTGCTGTGGGTCAGCTTTGCGCTGATCGACAAGCTCACGCCCTACAAGCTCTGGGAGGAGATCGTCGAGCACAAGAACGTGGCCCTGGGCATCGTGGTGGCCGGCATGTTCATCGCCATCGGCCAGATCGTGGCAGCGGCCATTCATGGTTGAAGGCCCGGCGGCAGCCGAGGCTCCCATCGGGTCTCAGCCCGGCGCGCCCCCGTCTGCTGACCCCGCCCTCGCTGGGGTGGCACCGGCCGAGCTGCTGCTGCTGGCCTCGGTCTTCGTCATCGCCGCCTGCGGCCTGGTTTATGAACTGGCAGCCGGCGCCCTGGCCAGCTACCTGCTGGGCGACTCGGTGCTGCAGTTCAGCACCATCATCGGCGCCTACCTGTTTGCCATGGGCCTGGGCTCCTGGCTCAGCCGTTTCATCGAGCGCCAGCTGGTGGCGCAGTTCCTGCGCATCGAGCTGCTGGTGGGCCTGATCGGCGGTCTGCTGCCGGCTTCCTTGTTCATCGCTCATTCCGTCCTGCCCGGCAGCGCCGGCGCCGCCTTCCGGGTGCTGCTCTACGGCCTGGTCGGCCTGGTGGGCACTTTGGTGGGCCTGGAGATCCCGCTGGTGATGCGCCTGCTCAAGCGCCAGTTCAGCGCCCGCTATGGCCTGAAGGACCTGGTCTCGCAGGTGTTGACCTTTGACTATCTGGGCGCGCTGGTGGTGGCGGTGGCTTTCCCGCTGCTGCTGGTGCCGCAGCTGGGCCTGATCCGCACCGGGCTGGTGTTCGGGCTGCTCAATGCGGCGGTGGCGGTCTGGGCGCTGTGGATGTTCCGCCATGAGCTGCGGGCCTGGGGCGCCCATGCGCTGGCTTGTGCGGCGGTGGCAGCGGTGTTGATCGGCGCCATGCTGGGGGCAGACCGCCTGACCACCTGGGCTGAGGACCGCTTCTACGGCGAGTCCATCCTGCTGCGCGAAACCAGCGCCTACCAGCGGGTGGTGGTCACGCGCAGCGCGGCCGGCGTGCGGCTGTTCCTCAACGGCAATCTGCAGTTCCACTCGCGCGACGAATATCGTTATCACGAGGCCCTGGTGCATCCGGCCATGGCCGCGCATGGGGCGCCCAAACGGGTGCTGGTGCTGGGTGGCGGCGACGGCATGGCCGTGCGCGAGGTGCTCAAGTACCCGAGCGTGGAGCAGGTGACGCTGGTCGAGCTGGATCCGCAGATGACCCGGTTGTTCAGCGAGCAGCCGCTGCTGACGGCGCTGAACGACGGCGCGCTGAAATCGCCCAAGGTGCGCTGGGTCAATGCCGATGCCTTTGGTTGGCTGGAGTCGCATGATCAGGTCTTCGATGTGATCGTGGTCGACTTCCCCGATCCGACCAACTTTGCCTTGGGCAAGCTCTACACCACCAGCTTCTACAGCCTGTTGGACCAGCATCTGTCGGCCGGCGGTTATGCCGTGGTGCAGACCACCTCGCCGCTGATCGCCCGCAAGAGCTACTGGACGGTGGCGACCACGCTGGAGGCGGTGGGCCTGACGGTGACGCCGTACCACGCCCATGTGCCCAGCTTTGGCGAATGGGGCTTTGTGCTGGCCAGCCGGCGGCCCTGGCGCGCGCCCCAGGTGCTGCCCGAGGGCTTGCGTTTTCTGACCGTCTCCGGCCTGCCGGCCCTGTTCGACTTTCCGCCCGACATGAGCCGGGTGCCGGCCGAGCCCAACCGCTTGTCGGATCAGGGCCTGGTCCATACCTTTGAGGCCGAATGGGGGCGGGTGCACCAGTGACCGGGCCTGCAAACGTGGGCGGGCCGGGATCGCGCCGGCAGTGGCTGGCGCGGGCGGCGGCGCTGCAGGCAGCGTCGGCGCTGTCAGCCCTTCCGGTCGTGGCCGGTTTGAGCGGGCTGGCGACGGGCTGCACCCCGGCCGCGCCGGTTGCCGCTGCGCCCCTGTGCCGCTGGGTGGGGGCGTCGGTCGAGCGCGGCCACCGGCTGCGCGATCTGGTGTCGGTGCGCAGCGGCACGCTGGCGGCGCCGGCCGTGCAGCGGCGGGCCCGGGTGCTGGTGCTGGGCGGCGGGGTAGCGGGTTTGTCCGCCCTGCGCAGCCTGGCCGAGGCGGGTGTGGACGATGCGCAGTTGCTGGAGCTGGAAGACTCGGTGGGTGGCAACAGCCGGGGTCACACTTTGGCCGGCATGGCCTGCCCGCTGGGTGCGCACTACCTGCCGGTGCCCGGCCCGGCCGCGCGCGAGGTGGGCGCCTGGCTGCACGACATCGGCCTGTTGCGCTCGGACGCGGCCGGGGTGCATGCCAACGAGCGCT